>JBKKBW010000289.1:0-2649 GCA_046713635.1 Dehalococcoidia bacterium | reverse complement strand
CCTGGGGCCTGGACGCTTCGTTCCGGCTGGCGCGCTACAGCAGCACTCGCTTCGATACGCCTGCGCCAGCCGTGTGCGCGATCGCTGAGTCGCTGCCATTCGCGGACGCGTCGTTCGACCGCGTGGTCTGCCAGGGCTCGCTCGACCACTTCGCGCAGCCTGAGTCTTTTCTCAAGGAAGTCTCGCGCATCCTGAAGCCGGACGGACGCGCCGTCATTGCGCTCGCGAACTACGGCAGCCTGTCGGCGCGCTTTGGGAGCCGTATCTACTGGCTGAAGCGGCGGTTCGGCGTAAGCGTGTTCGAAGGCCGCAACTACTGGGAGATCCCGCGCAACCACACGTTCCGCGGGACGCACCGCGTCCTGATCGACTTGTGCTCCAGGCACCTGGAGCTGGTTGAGTGTCGCGGTATCTCGCTGCTCTGGCTGTTCCACACGTGGACGCGAATCGTCGAGACGCTGCCGCAGCCGATCGCCTGGGCGCTGATGAGCGCGCTGGATCGGATCGCGTACCGGGAGCCATCGATCGCGGACGAGATCGTCTCTGTATGGCGGCCGAAGAAGGCGTGGCCATGACAACAGAACCGAAGAAGCAGTCTCAGCTCTGGACGGAGCTGCAGGAGGTTTACGACACGTACGAGGTGCACAGCTTCACGCAGCGGCCGCCGGACCGGCCCGTCGGCGACCACTTCAAGGGCGAGAGCGAGCGGCTGGCGAAGGTGCTTTTCGGCATGCCGACGCTGTCGGTCGGTCTGTACCGCCTACGGGAGAACCTGCTCGCGAAGGAGACACCGCTGCTACCCTACCTCTGCGAGCTGCTCGCGCGCGCGTTCTGGCATGTCGCTATCGGGCGCAAGGTGACGCTTGGTCCGCGACTGCTCATCCCGCACGGCCACGTGGTTATCGATAGCAAGGTCACGATCGGCGCGGACGTGGTGATCAATCCCTGGGTAACGATCGGACTGAGCGGCAGCCGTCGCTGGGGCTTCGATTCGCGCGGGCCGATCATCGGCAACAAGGTACAGATCGGCACCGGCGCGAAGGTGCTGGGCCCGATCACGATCGGTGACGGGGCCCGCATCGGAGCGAACGCGGTCGTTCTAGACGACGTCCCGGCGGGCGCGACGGTTGTCGGCGCGCCAGCACGCGTGGTGCACGACAGGCCAGCGGAGTGGCCTACGACGACGGGGAAAGGGAGCGAGACATGATCGACGGCGTCGAGATCAAGAAGCTGACGACCTACCCGGACGAGCGCGGCTTCTTCCGCGAGATCGTCCGATCGACAGAAGATATCGTGAGCGAGGGCTGGCAGCAGATCAGCCACTCAATGATGCACCCAGGTGTGGCGAAGGCGTGGCACCTGCATGTCCTTCAGATCGATTGGTGGTACGTGCCGATCGGCGACCTGAAGGTAGCGCTCTACGACGCTCGCGAGGACTCTGTGACGCATGGCGAACTGCAAGAGCTGTTCCTCGGTGAGCACTACGACGCGCAGCTGTTGAAGATCCCAGCCGGCGTCGCGCACGGGTGCCGCGCGATCGGCGCCACGGCGCACCTGATCTATCTGACGTCGAAGACGTACGAACCTGAGAACGAGGAGCTACGGATACCGCACGACGATCCGAAGATCGGGTACGACTGGACGGCGGGCCCGACGATTAACTGACTTAACCCTAGGCCCTTCCCGTTCGCAGCGCTGGTGCTGGTTGCGACAAGATTCTTCGCTGCGCTCAGAATGACAGAAGCGCGTTTCTTCTTGACACGCGAGACCGTGTCGCGTTTCATCCGTAGGCGAGGAGATCGGTCAGGCTGAAGCCTGACCCGAGACAACAGAGCAAGGAGCGCGCAATGGCACAGGTTGAGACGCTAAAGGGGCCAATCGATACGGCGGAGCTGGGGTTCACGCTGATGCACGAGCACGTCTTCGTGCTGTCGGAGGGTGTGAACCTGGCGTTCCCGCAGCTCTGGGACGAAGAGTCCCGCGGCGCCGATGCGGCCGAGCGCCTGGGCGCGATGATCGACTCGGGTGTGCAATCGATTGTCGATCTGAGCGTGCTTGGCCTCGGGCGCGACATCAGGCGGGTGCAGCGCGTCGCCGGGGACCTGCCGTTGAACGTGGTCGTCGCGACCGGCCTGTACACGTACGACGAAGTGCCACATCACTTCGCCAGCCGCGATGCCGACTACATGGCGGAGCTGTTCGTCCACGACATCACGGTGGGCATCCAGGGAACTGAGATCAAGGCCGCGATCCTGAAGGTTGCGACAGACCAGAAAGGCGTCACCGACGGCGTCGAGAAGGTGCTTCGGGCCGTGGCCCGCGCGCACCGCAAGACGGGGGTGCCGATCTCAACGCACACGCATCCGGCGACGAAGCGCGGGTTAGAGCAGCAGAAGATCTTCCAGGAAGAAGGCGTCGATCTCGGACGCGTCGTCATCGGGCATAGCGGCGACAGCGAGGACCTCGACTACCTCGAGGCGCTGATGAAGGCTGGCTCGTACATCGGGATGGACCGCTTCGGCATCGACATTTTCCTTGAGGGCGCGAAGCGGGTGGCGACAATCGCGAAGATGTGTGAATTGGGGTATGCGGGCAAAATGGTGCTTTCGCACGATGCCGCCTGTCACTTCGGCTGGGCGGATGCAGGGC
>JBKKBW010000288.1:0-5212 GCA_046713635.1 Dehalococcoidia bacterium | reverse complement strand
CTCGGCCAAGGGCAGGCACAGGAGTCTTTCGTTCGACAGTTGCTTTTCTCGTTAGACCAGGACGCACCGCCCGTCCTGATCGACGCCGATGGTCTCAACAACCTCGCCAAGCTGCCGAGCTGGTGGGAGCGCGTCAATGCAGAGTGCGTGCTCACGCCCCATCCCGGCGAGTTCTCGCGGCTGACGGGCAAGCCAATTGCGGACATACAGGCGGACCGGCTCGCGTTGGCGTGGGCCGCGGCGAAGAAATGGAAACAGACGGTCGTGCTGAAGGGCGCGTACACGGTGATTGCTGCGCCAGACGGCGTGGCAGCGGTCAACCCGTACGCCAACCCGGCGCTCGCGACCGCGGGTACCGGCGATGTCCTTGCGGGCGTGATCGGCGGGCTGCTCGCGCAGAAGGTCGGCGTCCACAGCGCGGCATGTTGCGGCGCGTACGTCCACGCCGCTGCCGCGGAGGGCCTACGCTCCGAATCGGGCGACGCCGGACTGTTAGCAGGCGACCTGCTCCCGGAGCTACCGCGCACGATCAAAGAGCTGCGCGGGCTGGGTTCAGTCACGTAACGCTTCGTATCGCCTCTTCCACTAACGGCGCGACGGCTTCATCGGGAATGGGGAAGACCGAGCTGACGTTGATCTCACAGAGGACATAGCTGTCTTGGGCTTGGTCGTCTCGCGGTCCGAGCAGGAAGTCGGCGTCCCAGATCACCGGGAGGTCCTCCCTTTCGATGCCGAGTTCAACCTGCATCGCTTCTATCCAGCCTGACTCTAGCTTCTCCTTGAGGTACTGAAACTCAGTCTTGGCTGGCCCGTAGTAGAGGCGCGGAGACGGAGCGGGTGGTGCGGACTCCCCCGTCGAGGCCGGAAGCAAGGCCGTGACGAACTGGTGACCGAAGCCTGCCACCTTATCGCGCGCCATGTAGCAGCGGATCATGCCTTCACCCAGCCGTGGTTCATACGGCTGGTCGATAACGGATCCGCTATCGTCGAAGTACGCCTGGAAGCGGAGCGCCGCGTCTCCGAATGAAAGCTCCTCGATCGATGCGCCCGCTAAGGCGTGTTGAAGTCGGACGCGCGAGGCGTCCGCTCCTTCCAGTTGTTCGACCTTCCAAACGCCGTTGCCGTCGTTTCCTCTGAGCTGCTTGATCACGCGCGGTCCAGCGCGCAGGCGGGTCGGAAGCTCATCGCGGAGCTGTTCCAGTGAGTGGTACTGCACCGAGTCGCCTCCCCATGGGAGGTGACTCGTGCGGACGAGGACATCTTTGGTGCCCATCTTGAGGATTACGTCCGGATGTGCGCTCACGAACACGCCCTGCGCAGCTACCTCGCGAAGCAGACCGTCAAGTATGGAGCGGTCCCTGCCTTCGCTGACAATAGGGTTCACCCAGACAATGACGCCATCCAGCCGAAGCAGACGGGCGCGTACGTCATCGGCATGTTCATCGGCAAAGACGACAGGCTCGGCTGTGATTTCGCGCGCGGTAAGTTCCTCGAAGATGCGGTGTAGGCGGATCTCCCCAAGGGGTGGAAGCGCTGCGGTCGGGTCGCCGGCCCACATGACACCGATGCTACGAGACACCCTTAACACCCCACTACGAAAGGCTTCTCCATCGAGTGTAATGCAATTCCCGGCCGAATTCGCCGCGGTACATGAAGACCTTCACACAGAACACGCCCAAAAGTGCCAAAAGTCGCTTGGAGATATTTCCCGCCTCCGTTACCATCCCTGCACATGAATCGCAGAGGAAGCCTTCCGCCAGTCATCCGAAGCACGGCCGGAAAGGTCAGGCGCGGTTCAATCAAAGAATCCTGCAGAAATAGATTCAGAAAAAAGAAAAACTGAAATTCAAACAGCAATCGTTTTGGTAGGAGGCATCGCATGGTAAAGCTCATCTACTGCATCGCGAAGAAGCCAGAACTGTCGGTCGAGGAGTTCCAGCGCTACTGGCGCGAAGTCCACGCGCCTATCGCAGCGAAGATCCCCGGTGTGCGACGCTACGTCCAGTGCCATTCGTTGCCGGAGCTCTACGACAAGGGGCCTCTCGCGCCCGCCTACGACGGCGCAGCCGAGGTCTGGTTCGACAGCCACGAGGCATTCATGAGCGCCGTTGGCTCGCCGGAAGTAGCGGCGGCACGTGAGGACGAGACGCACTTCATCGATCACTCACGCAGCGCGATGTTCTTCACCGAAGAGAAGCCGGTCGTCGGCGCGCCGACGGAACCCGCGACAAGCTAGTTCAGCGCGACGTCCGCAGTGTGCGGCTGTCCATCGTCCGGTTCGAGGTGGATGGTGACAACCGAGCCGGGCAGCGCCGCCTGGATGGCCGACCCCAGGTCGTCGCAGATCGTGTGCGCCCGCTCGACCGTCTGCTGCGCCTCGACGCCAATGTGGATGTCGATGTAGCGCTGGCGGCCCGCCTTTCGGGTACGCAGGCCGTGATGGCTGCGCACAGCTTCACACTGTTGCACGCAGTCTTCGATGAGCCGCTGCTCCCCTTCGGGCAAACTCGTGTCCATGATCTCGCTCATCGCTTCCATGAACACGTTACCCGCGATCCATAGTAGGTAGATCGCCAGCGCCAGTGCCATGATCGGGTCGAACACGGTGTTGCCGGTTATCGCCACCAGCGCTAGGGCACTGAACACGACGGCCGCCTGTGCGACGTTCGTCCAAAGGTGGCGTGTGTCCGCGCGCAACGCCATCGACCCGGTGATGTTGGCAGCACGACTCACGTAGAACAGGACACCGGCATTCACGGCTGCCGTAATCGCGATCGCGATCAGGCCCGGCGTCGTTTCGATGCTAGCGTCGCTCTCCAATAGGCGCTGTATCGCGCTCACGATGATGAATGCTGCTCCGCCCGCGATCAGTAGCGCCTGTCCCGCCGCGGCGATGCTCTCCGCTTTTCCGTGTCCATACGGGTGTTCTTCGTCGGCGGGGCGTGCGGCCAGCCGGATACTTAAGAACGTGAACGTGGATGCGACAGCGTCCTCGGCGCTGTCGATGCCGTCCGACAGCACGGCGATACTGCCGGTCATGATCCCCACGGTCAGCTTCAGCACCATCAGGGTTAAGTTCGATGTGAACGCCAGCGCCGCCGCGCGCGAAGCGAGGTCGCTGCGAAAGGCGAAGAAGCGGTTGACCGGTCCGGCCGTCATGAAGAGCTCGGGGGCGCTCTAGGGACTGATTCCGCGGCGAAGGCGGACGGATTCTCGAGGTCGCGTTCGATGGCCTTGAGGCGTCCTTCCTTCGCCAGTCGACGGGTCAGTATCGCGAACGCGATCAGTCCAACAATCACGCCGAACCAGAGCGTTCCAAAGCGAATGATCAGCGTCGCGACAGCGGCTGAGCTCTTACTCATGTTCAGGAGCGTCTGGCAGAGCGCCTGAATGCTCCCTTCGGCGACGCCAAGCCCTCCTGGCGTGAACAGCAAGGCGCTAGCGAGCGTTGCAATCGGCAGAATGAAGGCCGAATGCAGCAGAAGCCTGCCCGATGCTGCTTCACCGACGCCGACAAGCGTGAAGTAGAAGCCCAGCACTTCGAAGAACCAGGAGAGGGCGCTCAGCAGGCTCATCTCGAACGTTGCGCGCGGCGAGAGCAGCACATAGCTGGATTCGTAGAACTCTTCGAACTGCGGCACATAGCGATTGACCACCGGCACGCGATGACCGAAGGCAAGCAACGCTTGGGCCGTCGGCCTGTGCCTCGCGACAAACATGATGGCCGCCAGGGCAACGGCAACGATCACGAACACGGGCCAGAGGTTGCCGAAGACGAACACGCCCGCGGCGGCGATGAGCAGCAGGGCCACGCTGTCCGTGAACCGCTCTGCGATGAGGATGGGCGCGGAGCGGGCGATAGGGGTACCGTGCACCTCGCGCAGGAGGTAGCTCTTGAGCCACTCCCCTACCTTGCCCGGCGTAATGACCATGCCCATGCCGGAGAAGAAGATGAGGAAGCTATCCCGCTTCGAGAGCCGTTCGACCCCAATGAGCCGCAGGTAGTATTCCCACTTGAAGAAGCGGAAGACGTAATTCATCGTCGTGAGGACGAGGATCAAGGGCAGAAGCAGCCAGTTGAAGTCGCGCAGGCTTTTCAAGACATCGCTGAAGTCGGCATAGATGGACAGCCCCGCGAACACGACGATGCCGAGAAGGATGGAGAGCAGAAGCTTGCCGCGGAGGTTCTCCAGGTTCACGTAGCCCATCATATACCGCACGCCGCCTAGCTACGAATCTGAGCCGATAACGGATATGCTAAGATAGCTGCTGTAGGTACTTACTAAATGCAGGCTACTCGCCAGCAGATCCTCGACTTCCTCCGGCGCAACGGCAGAGCGACTGTCAAAGACCTCGACTCCCATCTAGGACTCACTTCGACTGGCGTGCGCCAGCACCTCACCGTGCTGGAACGCGAGGGCCTCGTTGAGGCGCACGAGGAGCGCGGCCACGTCGGGCGTCCTGCGCTCGTCTATAACCTCAGCGACAAGGGCGACGCCCTCTACCCGAAACAGTACGATCAGCTCGCCAACATCATGCTCGAAGAGGTGCGCGAGGTCACGGGCGGCCAGGCGTTCCAGACGCTACTGCGACGGGTCGCGGTTCGCTTCGCCGATTCCTACAACGATCGGCTGGATGGCAAGTCGCTGCCTGAGCGCGTGAGCGAGGCCACGGCCATCATCAACGAGCGCGGCTCAGAAGCCGACTGCGTGAAGGAAGGCGAGGACTGGCTGATCCGGCAGTACACGTGTCCATTCCCGCAAGTCGCGCGGCAGAACAGCTGCGTATGCGCGCTGGATGTTGAGTTCGTCCGCCAGATGGTCGGGTCGGACGCGCGGCTATCGACCAGCCTGCTGCGCGGCGATCGCTGCTGCACATATCGTATACGTCCCGGCCAAGCGTTCGCTGGCCGCGTCTAGCTCACCCAGGCATCGAGCGCGAAGCCCAGCGCCCACAACGTCCCGAAGAGCATGTGCACGCCCGCTGTGCCGGCCAGCACTGGGTTGAGCGAGCGCGGCGTCTCGCTACGCGGCAGCATGGCGAGCAGCCGGAGCGACGGCAGTAGCGCAAGCAGCGCGATGAGCGTGGTTACGGGGGCGTCCTGCGTGATGACGAGCGCGCCAACCGCGACGAACGCGCCCAGCACGAGCGCGATTAGCTCGTAGTCCGCGATGGGACGCCCGACCAGCGACGCGAGCGTGAGCTTGTGGTT
>JBKKBW010000287.1:0-2520 GCA_046713635.1 Dehalococcoidia bacterium | reverse complement strand
GCTGGGCCACGATGGAAGAGATGGCCGCCGACAACAACGTCGATATCGTCGTCGTCGCCACGGCGGGGATGGCCGGGCTGATGCCGACGCTGACGGCGCTGCGCGCGGGCAAGGCCGTCGCGCTGGCGAACAAGGAAGTGCTCGTCATGGCCGGGCACATCGTCACGAAGGCGGCGGAGCAGGGCGGCGGCGAGTTGCGGCCGGTCGATAGCGAGCACAGCGCCATCTGGCAGTGCCTCTGGGGCGAAAAACACTCGTCCATCGCACGCCTTGTGCTCACTGCGTCAGGCGGCGCGTTCCGCGACTATACGCGGGAGCGCCTTGCGCAGGTGACGCCCGAGGAAGCGCTTAACCACCCCACGTGGCAGATGGGCCAGAAGATCACCGTCGACTCTGCGACGTTGATCAACAAGGGCTTCGAGGCGATCGAGTCGCGCTGGTTGTTCGACGTGCCGCTTGAGCAGGTCGAGATCGTTCTGCACCGCGAGAGCATTGTCCATTCGCTCGTTGAGTTCCGCGACGGCTCGGTGAAGGCGCAACTCGGCGAGCCGGACATGCGCCTCCCCATTAGGGTGGCGTTGTCGTATCCGGAGCGCCTTCCCACGCCGGCATCGCCGTTCGATCTGGCTCGTATCGGTGACTTGCACTTCGGCCCGGTTGACTTTCGCCGCTATCCTGCGTTGGCGCTGACGCTCAAAGCGGGGCGTCGCGGGGGCACGTACCCGGCCGCGCTCGCTGCCGCCGACGAAGTCGCCGTGGCGCACTTCCTCGGCGGGCATCTCGGCTTCACGGAGATCACTCAGCTACTCGACGACACGCTGTCCGCGCACCAGTCCGGGCCCGATACCGACCTGGAGGCGATCCTTGAGGCCGACATTTGGGCGCGCTCCTACGCGGAGGACTGGGTCCGCGCGAAGGTGTAGCCCGCTGTCACAGCCCCGTCACACACGCGCGGGCGTATCCCAACTCAGATTCGCTACGATAGAGTAACTACATAATATGGACGTCTTCACCCACAGCATCCTTCCGTTCGTCTTCATTCTCGTCGGCCTCGTGGTCGTGCATGAGCTGGGCCACTTTTTCACGGCCAAGCTGGCGGGTGTGCAGGTGCTGGAGTTTGGCGTCGGTTATCCGCCGAAGCTGTTCGGCAAGAAGTTCGGCGAGACCGAGTACACGATCAACGCGCTGCCGCTAGGCGGCTTCGTCCGTCTCCTGGGCGAAGAGGACCCGACCGCGCCGCGCAGCCTCGCGTCGAAACCGCGCTGGGTACGTCTCATCGTCCTCAGCTCCGGCGCATTCATGAACCTGATCTTCGCGGTCGTGCTGTTCAGCATCGCGCTCATGATCCCGCGCGAGGTCGACATTAGCCGCGCGCGTGTCGGGGAGGTTGTGCCGAACAGTCCAGCAGCGGCAGCAGGGATTCTGCCCGGCGACGTCGTCTTCGAAGTCGACGGCCGGAACGTGCAGAACCTGGGCGAACTGGGCTATCTGATCCGTCTCAACATGGGCAACACGATCGACATGAAGGTGAAGCACTCCTCCGGCCCGAACGCCAACGAGTTCGAGACGATCCCTGTCCGCGTGCGCTGGTCGGCGCCAGACTATGTCGACGAAGACGGCGTCCAGCATGGGCAGGGACCTACCGGAATAACGATTGGCCCAGCCTACGGCGCGATCCAGCCGATCTCTCTCGAAGACCAGGAGAAGATTCGCGAGCAACTTGAACCGGGCGAAACAGTGCCTACCACGCGCCTGGTCCCCTTCAGCGAAACACAGTGGTCACCCCCGTGGGAGGCGCTGCCCGAAGGTGCGCGCAAGTCGTGGGAGTCCGTCATCCTGGCCCGCAACGAGATCATCTCGCGCTTCCGCGGGGGCGTCGGCGGCGACGGGGGTTTCCAGGTAACAGGTCCCGTGGGTATCGCACAGCTTACCGGCGAAGTAGTCGAGGAGGCGGGCTGGAAGTCGTTGTTGGACTTCGCCGCGCTGATCAGCATGAACCAGGGTGTGCTGAACCTGCTGCCGCTACCGATGCTGGACGGTGGGCGCGTCGTTTTCGTGCTGCTCGAGTACGTCCGGCGCGGTAAGCGCGTGGCCCCCGAGAAGGAGGCGATGGTGCACTTCGTCGGCCTCGTCCTCATGCTCACGTTTGCCGCCGTGATCAGCTACTTCGACATCGTTCGCATCTTCGAGGGTGGGAGCATCCTCAAGTAACCAACTGCCTCGATCCTAGGATCTTGACCAGCTACCCTTTAGCCGATGACCGAGCGTAGGCACACTAAGCCCGTATTCGTGGGCGACGTACAGGTCGGCGGAGATGCGCCGATTGTCGTGCAGTCGATGTGCTCGACCGACACGTCGGACGCGCAGACGACGCTCCGGCAGATACACGAGCTGGCGGACGCTGGCTGCGAGATCGTCCGCGTCGCCGTGCCCGACAAGGACGCCGCCATCGCGCTCAAGGAGATCAGGAAGCGCGCCCCGGCGGACGTGCCGCTCGTCGCCGACATCCACTTCCACTAC
>JBKKBW010000286.1:0-4586 GCA_046713635.1 Dehalococcoidia bacterium | reverse complement strand
GAGCAGCACGCAGGCGGCGGTCTTCGGGCCGACGCCGGGCAGGCTGCGTAGCCACTCGCGTGCTTCTTCCAGTGGCAGGTCGCGCAGAAACGTGAGGTCGAATGACTGGCGGCGCGCGTAGACTTCGCGCAGGATCGCCTGGATACGGGGCGCTTTCGTCGGCGCCAGGCCGCCGGGCAGGATCGCGCGCTCGATCGCTTTGACGTCGGCATCTAGCAGCGATCGCCAGTCGGGGAAGTCGTTCAGCAGGCGGATGAACGCTCGGCCGGAGTTGTGGTCTGATGTGTTCTGCGAAAGCACTGTGAGGACCAGCTCGGCGGTGGGATCGCCGTGCGGCCGGAAGGGCAACGTGCTGTACGCAGCGTCTAACCGCTGGACGATCGGGGCGGGGGTGAACAGGCGCTTCTTGCGGGCTGGGCGTTGTGGCATAGATGTACGACCTGCGTGTTAGTCAGGAAAGACCTTTCGGATCCCTTTCGCTTCGCTCGAGGGCTAAACGCTCGGCGATACGATCGGGTGACCTACCAACGGCCGCCGCCGCCGCCGCCACCGCCGCCGCCAGAGAAGCCGCCGCCAGACGAGAAGCCGCTGCCACCCTTGCCGCCGGGCGTCGATGCCATTGCGCCGGAAATGCTGGTAGAGAAGCCGCGGACACTCTCGGCGAAGAGGACTGGCGCGAACGGACGCGAGCCGATGTAGTAACCGGCCTCGGGCTTGATGCCGAGCGCTTCGAATCGTTCGGCCCACTTCTTCACGCAGCCGTAGACGATTGCGAAGGGCAGGTATTCGTGGAAGATGTTCTCATCCTCGGCGAACTTCTGGCGGTCGGTCTCCGCGGTGACCATGTAGACTCGGAAGCCGAGCGCGCGCCGGTACGTCTCCCAGCCCGATGCTGTACGGCGTGGCATGGCGCGCGAGACGATCGCCAAGATCACGCCGGCGAGCGCGATGGGCAGTCCGATGATGCCGGCGTGGAACCACTGTTCGAAGAACCACGCGGCAGCGCCGCCGGCCATAACGAGTCCTGCGCCGAGGACCCAGTACCAGGTGCGTACCTTCTCCGGGCTCTCGCCGAAGAACTTGTTCTTCTCCACCGACTGTGTGTAGAGGCTGTCCTTCACGACGGCGAGGTCTTCGTGGAACTTCGTCTTGAGGTCGCTCAGTTTTACGGACGGCTTACCATCGAACAGGCTGCTGACCAGCGCGCGTTCGTACGGCAGCAGGCCGTCGTCCTTCGGGAGGCGCTCGAGCTCGTAGTCCTGCGATTTGAACAGCCCGAAGAAGCCCTCGTCCGGTAGCTCCTTGATGAGTACGTATTTGCGCACGGCGAGATCGACGATAGTTGCGCTCACGTCGAGCGTGTCGGCCTTCTCGTCGATCAGCACGCCGATCTCGGCGGGGCGCAGACGCCGCTTGTCGTCGCCGACTTCGGGCGGCGTGTACTGGACGACGATTGTCTGGTGGGCGAAGAGAGGCTTGGGGTCGCCATCGCCAGGCGGCGGGTCGTTGACGTAGTAGTTGTCGCCGTACCAGCGGTCGCGACCGATCAGCCACCAGGCGCGCGCCACACCAGCGAGCGCGAGCACGCCGATGGCTGCGGCGATTGCGGCCGGCAGCGGATCGGGACGGAAGATGTCCGTGGCTGTCTCGACCGCGTCGCGCGGGGCGTCTACGAGGCGGAGGGGCGGCACGTCCAGCGCACCTTTACGTACCGCTAGGTCAATTGTGAGTCCTTCGCCCGCCGCCAGGTCGCGCGCGGCGAACGATGCGAACCCGGGTCGCGATGTCGTCGAATCGCATGGAGCCGTCGAACCGAAGGAGCCGCGGAAGCACTGGAGCTGCTCGATGTCGTCGCCGGGGAGCTGGACGGACGCCGTGGCACTATCGATGTTCACCTCCCAGTCGTTGCCCGTCGCGTTCCAGTACAGCTCATCGAACGACGCTTGCGGATTAAGCGCACCTTCGACATCGTAGGAGATGCGGTAGCGGTTGACGCCGGTGACTTCTACGTTTGGGTCGCCGATTTTGAAGACGAGGTTCGGACCTTCGCGGGACGACGTGAACTGGACCGGCTGCCGCCCGTCGTCGATGCGTATATTGCGCAGCGAGGTGGCGCGATTGTGATCGTCATCGTACTCGTACTCCAGCGGGATGTAACGGAAAATGCCGTGGCTTGGCAGCGAACCGAAGTCGACAACGATCTCCTCGGTGACCGAGAGTGTGCTGCTTTGCGAGACGGCGATCCGCATGTCGAACGATTGAATCGACCAGCCTTGCTGCGCGTTGGCGTGGCCCATCGTGCCGAACGTGAGCGCGACTACCGCGGCTACCAGGACGAACTTGTTCGTCTTAGTTATGGGGGCCTTAGTCATGCGGAAGGTATAGCAGGGTAAGGCTCCTGACGGGAGCCCAAGCTCCAGCCGTCGGGCGGTAGTCGCTGGCTAGCCTAAGCCCAGGCTTCTTCGAATGCGATGGGATCACCGGGGTGTTCGAAGAACTCAGTGAACTTGCCGTTGGCAAGACGCCAAACGTGCACCGTGTGGTATTCGTACTTCTTGCCGTCGCGCTCCAACGTGTGTAGCGCGAGTGCGACACCGTGGCGGTCGTTCGCGAGCGCGTCAGTCAGCTCTTCGCGGAAGGTGCCACCGGAGAGCGCCATGACTTTGCTGATGAGCGCCATGAAGCCTTCGCGGCCCTTGTAATCGCCGGCGCTCTGGCTGCGCCCGGGGTTGTGAAAGACGATATCGTCAGCGCAGTTAGCGAGGACGCCGTCCATATCGCCCCGGCCAAAGGCCTCGTACGCGGAGCGGAGCATGGCTTCGTTCGACATGAAATACCTCCGGGGAGTGATGTAAGCGAAGGCTAGTGTAGCATGATAAGCGCGCATGGTACGTCTGAAGCTGGCATACTGAGCGCAGTGGCTTCGTCAAGGAACGACTGGCTCCGGCTCTCGGATGAAGCGCTGCTGCGGCAGTGCCGCGAGGAGCGCTACAAGGCGAGCGGCCCCGGCGGCCAGCGGCGGAACAAGGTCCTGACGGCCAACAAACTGCACCATCCGTTGAGCGGCATCACGGCGCAGGCGCACGAGTCGCGGTCGTTGCAGGAGAACCGCATTCGCGCGGTGCACAGGCTGCGCGAGCGCATCGCGGTCGAAATTCGTGCGGCCTTCGATCTTGCCGCGCCGGAGCTGCCGTCGGAACTTGTCGCGCAGCGCGGCGCGAAGCAGACGCTTTCGATTAACCGCAAAAACCGGGCATATCCGATCGTTTTGGCAACGGCGCTCGATGCGCTGGCCGCCGCGGACGGCAGCTATGCGAAAGCTGCGGCAGCGCTGGGCATCACGACGAGCCAGCTTTTGGGCTTCTTGAAGGATGATCCGGAGGTCGTGCGTTGGTTGTCAGAACAGGCGCAGCGACCCACTAAGGTGACTCGCTCGATCGCCGGCTAAGGCCACGCATGACGCTGATCAGCGCGATGGCGCCTCCGAAGAAGAAGACAACAAGGAACAGCAGGAATGCTCGCAGCCAGGCCAGCATCATGAACGTGCCAAAGATAAGCGGCCCGAATGGTAGCTTCGGCAGCGCCGCGAAGGCCCGGCGGACCGTGGTGCCGATCATGATGCCTTCGCCGCGCACCATGTCCGCGAAGTCATGCAGGTTCACCGCGCCGAATAGTTGTCGCCAGCCGAACGCCTTCACTTCATCCGAGTCGATCGCGGTGCTGACTTCTGGCGCTGGCTCGATCTCGTGATAAGCCATCGTGAGCCTCCCTAAGATGCATGATCGCGCGGGAGCGTCATCGTAAGCAAGAGTTGACCATCGCGCAGTGCGGCGTCTAACTCGCCGCCATGCATCTCTACCAGATCGCGGGCGATGGCCAAGCCAAGCCCGGAGCCGCCTCTCGTGCTGCTTTCGGCGCGGGCGCGCTCTCGCCGGTAAAATCTCTCGAACAGGCGCGGTACCTCGTCCGCACTGATATCGCGGGCCGTATTGGCGATCTCGATCGTCACCTTCTGGCCGTTCGGGCTCATGCGTACGCCGATTTCGCCGCCGCCGGGCGTGTACTTGCGCGCGTTGTCGAGCAGGTTTTCGACTGCTCGTTCGAGCTTTGCGCCGTCACCGCTGATCGTTGTATCCGCGAGGTCCACGGTGAGGTCAACGCCACGCTGCGTGACGTCGTCCTGGATGCGTTCTACTGATGTCTCGACGAGCCGGCGCAGATCTATCTCGTCGCGCTGTAACACTGACTGGCCAGATTCTAGCTCGGCGAGGTAGAGGAGATCGTTCAGACGCGCGCTGAGCCTCGTTGCTTCGTTGTAGATGACGTCGCCCATGTGCTGTGCGTTCGCCGTGTCGCCTGCACGGTCGTCGCGGAGTGCCTGTGAGAAGCCTAGGATCGACGTGAGCGGGGTCTTCAAGTCGTGGGAGACGTTGGCAATTAGCGCGCGCATCTGGCTGTGCGTCTCGCCGACGCGCTGCGCCATCGTCGAGAACGACGTTGCGAGCCGGCCGACTTCGTCGCGCCGGTCGATGGCGACGCGCACATCGTAGTTACCTTCGGCGACGAGCTGCGAAGCTGTTGTGAGC
>JBKKBW010000285.1:0-1335 GCA_046713635.1 Dehalococcoidia bacterium | reverse complement strand
GCGCGGTCTCGCTGAGGCCGCCGGCCTAATTCACATGGCCGTAACGTGTGGACGCGGCAGGACCGCGACCGAGCGGCTATGCTGGCGTCATGACCGCCACCGACACCTACTTCGAGTCGACGGCGCGCGAGTACGACGAGCGGACGCTTCGCGGCCAGCCTCGCTACGAGGAGATGCTCAAGCAGGTTGCCTTCGCATTGCCGGAAGCAGCCGGGGCGATCCTGGAGCTTGGCTGCGGCACCGGCGCGCTGACACAGATCGTGGCCGAGCGCTATCCCGCGGCGCGGATCACGGCGATCGACGCCTCCGCGCAGATGATCGAAGTGGCGAGGGAAAGACTGAGTGGCGCGGGGCTCCTCACGGCCGCTCGCATCCAGTTCCAGATGGCTTCCTTCGAGGAACTGGACATCGTAACGGCGCCGTACGACCTAATCACCGCGAACATGAGCTTGCACCACTTGGTTGACAAGCGTCCGTTCTACACGCGGCTACGAAGCGCGCTCAAGCCGGACGGCGCGCTGGTCTTCGGCGACGAGCTGATCGGGGCTACGGCTGAGATTGAGAAGCGCCATTGGAACGCATGGCTGGAGTTCGCCAGCCAGCCGAACCACCTGACGCAGGCCGAGATCGAAGGCATCGAGCGGCACATGGAGCAGTTCGACCACTATGAGACGCTTCCGCGCCAGCTCGAGCTGCTCTCGGCGGCTGGGTTCTCGACCGTAGACTGCACATGGCGCTACCTGAACTATGCGGTCTTCGTCGCAGTGCCGTAGCTTTCCAGGCCCCGCAGCAAGGGCGTTCGAGTGCTGAATCAGGTTCATTAGAACGCTTGCGCCATTTTTGTCGATTCTATATACTGCTCATGTGCCCGGTTGGAACTGAAAACGGCCCCAGACAGGCCGTTTTCTCTATTCCGAGCAGAAAGGACCCATGAGTGAACGACAAAGAGCTAACCTGTCGCGACTGTAGTAAGGCGTTTCTCTTCACAGGCGGCGAGCAGGAGTTTTATGCCAGCAAGGGGCTACAGAACGAGCCCGTGCGCTGTCCGTCCTGCCGCTCCACTCGTAAGACGAACCGTCTGACCGAGCCGGAGGAGGGCTATGTCCGCTACGGTGTTTTCGCCAGCTTCGGCGGCCGAACGCCCCGACAGATGCATCCGGCGACCTGCGCAGAGTGCACCATGATGACCGAGGTGCCGTTCCAGCCGCGCGGCGACCGCCCCGTTTATTGCAGCGCCTGCTATTCGAAGATCCGCCCGCCGTCCGATGAAGGCTCCCCTTCCGAGCGCGCGAGTTAATATCGAGCCTGCGTCAGCGACTACGTCGTGGCGCGCAT
>JBKKBW010000284.1:0-9865 GCA_046713635.1 Dehalococcoidia bacterium | reverse complement strand
ACGATCTGTGGTACGCGCAGTCCAGGAGATCGCTTTGTACGCTGGTACCCAGTTCAATCCGACCGTTGTCGATGCGCTTGTGCGCCTGTCCGATCGCGGCGTTTTGCCGCACGCTCGACGCAAGGGGCACAAGACGCAGCAGGCGAAGGCTGCATAGCGCACCGGTCTATCCTGTACAGCAGCGTCCTCTGCCCGACGGTCTATGCGCCGCTACCGAGGCTGTGGGATCCCTGAGTTTCATGCTCCCAAGGTTCGTTCGTCCAGCAGTTCTCCGACGTAGCGGGCGATGATGTCCGACTCGAGGTTGACGCGGGCGCCGATGGCACGCTGGAGCAGGTTGGTGTGCTCCTGTGTGAACTCGACGAGCGAAACAGCGAACGTGCCGGCCGTCTTGTCGATGACCGTAAGGCTGACGCCATCGATCGTGATCGGTCCCTTGACGATGACGTACCTTAGTATCTCCGGCGGCGCGCCGTAGCGGGCGATGATTGCCTCGCCTTCAGGTGTGAACGACTCGACGACACCCGTCGCTTCGACGACGCCGCGGACCAGGTGGCCTCCCAGACGCTGGGCCAGCGTCAGCGCGCGCTCCAGGTTGACCACGTGGCCGGGCTTGAGATCGCCGAGGTTGGTGCGCCGGAACGTCTCCGGCATGACGCTGGCGTGGAAGCCGTCCTCCTCCAGGTAGCTGACCGTCAGGTCGCAGCCGTTAACAGCGATACTATCGCCGAGGTTGGTGCCCCAGAGCACCTTCTTTGCGTTGAAGATCATCCGCCCTTCGCGTGCTTCCCGGACGGTACCGAGTTCTTCGATGATGCCTGTGAACATGACGGCCCATTGTAGCGAGAGCAAGGAATGGTGGGATGCGGCAAGAGGGGAGGAGATGTGTGCTCGCTGACGCCCCACGGGGGTGTACAAGCAGCCACGAGATTCCTCGACACGCGTCCGCCTCTCGGCGGACGGGCGGCCCGGAATTACGCGGTCGCCGAGCGCGAGGTGGGATGCCGTCACGCGATCGCGGCGCAGCGGACCGGCGGCTCGAAAGACGCCGGTCGCCCTACTGTTCTTCGTCCGTATAGAAGGGGAGGGTGAAGCTGACGATCAGGCCGCCGCCATCGCGCTGCTCGGCCCAGATCCTGCCTGACTGCGCTTCGACGAGCCGCTTGCAGACGGTGAGGCCCATGCCGGTGCCTCCGACGCTGGTCGTGTGATCGGAGCGGTAGAAGCGCTCGAAGGCCTGCTCAAGCTCCTCGTCGCGCAGGCCCGGGCCGCGGTCCATGACGGAGATGACAGCTTCGTTTCCGCCGTTACGACGCACTTGCACTTCTATTGGCGTGTTGGGGGCGTACTTCGTGGCATTCGTGATCAAGTTTCGGAGGATCTGGTCCAGGTAGGTTGGCTCCGCAGCGATTGGAGGAAGGTTGCCCTCTATGCTCGACTGCGCGGGCTGGCCGGGGTTGCGCTGCTCGATCTCGCGCAAGAGGCGATCTATCGTGTGCTGGATCTGAACGGGCTCGCGCAAGCCGTTCATGTGCTGTAGCTCCATGCGCGCGAGAATCATCATGTCTTCGACAACGCGGCGCAGCCGGTGCGATTCGTGGTCGAT
Source organism: Dehalococcoidia bacterium (assembly GCA_046713635.1). GTDB lineage: Bacteria > Chloroflexota > Dehalococcoidia > DSTF01 > RBG-16-68-14 > JBBDXS01. The sequence goes on along the minus strand of JBKKBW010000284.1, from coordinate 8,259 downwards.
GTCAATGAGTAGCTGCTGGCGATTCTCGTCATCAAGTGCTGCGCCGCGGCTACGCAGCAGGCTGGCGGCGCCGTAGATGATCGTGACGGGTGTGCGAAGCTCGTGCGAGACGATGCCGAGGAATTCGTCCTTCTGCTCGTTACTCTTGCGAAGCTCGTCCTGGATAGCCTGCGACTCAGTGTACAGACGCGCGTTCTCTACCGAGAGCGCGGCCCGCCGGGCCAGCTCCTCGGCGAACCTAGCGTCGTCCTCCCTGAAGGTGCGGCCTGACTCGGCGGCGGTGACCATTGTCACGGCGCCGATGAGCCGCTCGCGCGTGCGGACCGGAACGATCATTGCGGACTTGAAGCCAAGCTCCTGCATGATCTCCAGATGCCTGGCGTCCATGGCGCTCGCAGCGAGGTCCGCCTCTGACATTTCTGGATTGAGCATCGTCTGGCCGCTCGACAACGTCTCGAGCGCCTCGGGCGGAATATCATTGGTGTGGCGGACAACTCGCTGCTCCAAGAGCCGGGCTATCTCGCCCTTGGCCGGGTCTGCGTGGCTGACGACCAGACGCTGGATCGCGCCATCATCCTCGATAACGTCAACGGCGCACCAGTCCGCGAGCGCGGGGACGGCGATCGCGCCAAGCTCGCGCAGTACCGTGATGTAGTCGAGGGAGCCGGCGAGGCGCGCGGACGCTTCGGCGAGGAACGCCAGACGATCTTCGGCGCGTTTGCGCTCAGTAATATCGTAGAACAGCGCGAGCACACAGTCTTCGCCACCGACGTTGATGACCTCGGCGGAGCCGAGCGTGTCTTTGATGGCGCCCGTCTTGCTGCGGATCTGCGTCTCCATGCCGCGCACGCGGCGATCGCGCGCGATAGCGCCGGCGAACTGCTCGCGCTCAGCGGGTGTTGGCCAGAGCCCGATATCATCGACCGTCCGTCCGGCGAGCTCCTCCTTCTCGTAGCCGGTTACCTCGCAGAAGCTGTCGTTTACGTCCAGCAACACGCGGTCGCTGGAGCGCGTAATACTGATGGCCGCTGGACTGGCCTGGAAGGCACTGGCGAAGCGTTCCTCGGCGCGCTTCGTCGCGCTGACGTCGATGGTCACGCCGCGCATGCCGAGTGGCGTGCCGCTCTGGTCCTTGATCACAGCGGAGTACGCGGAGACGTCGACGACGCGCCCGTTCTTGGCGACCCAGCGGAACTGGCTTTCTCCGTTCTCGCCTGACCCAAAGATCGCGGCGGCCTCAGCCGCTGCGCGCTCTTTGTCGTCCGGGTGGACGATGCTGAGCCAGAAGTTTGGCGTGCTGAGCCACTCATCGATCGTGTAGCCAAGCATCTCTTCGACATGGTTGCTGACGAAATCGATGCGCTGGTTTGCGGCGTCCGGCTGGCCCCAGGCTTCCCAGACGACGCCAGGCACGTTGCTGATAAGGTGATCGGTGCGTTGCTGCTGAGCACTCAGCCGGAACAATGCCGCCCGTAGCTCCTCTTCGGCCTCCTTGCGGGCGGTGATATCTTGGAACGTCACCGCGACGCGACGGTGAGTCTCGTCTTCGACTCTCCAAGCGTAGAGGTCCAGGACGCGCCCCTGGCTGACGAGTCCGCGTTCGAACCTCCTCGGCTCGCCGGTGCTGAGAATTGTCTGGTAGGTGGTAAACCACTCCTCAGGCTCGTCTGGAAACGCTTGCCGGATGGTTTTCCCGGCCACACCGCTGACGCCGGTGTGCACCGCGAATGCCGGGTTCGCTTCGACGTAGCGAAAGTCCAGCGGCGCGCCCGCTTCGCCTTCCACCTTCTCGATGACGCAGAACCCTTCGTCGATCGAATCGAACAGAGTTCGATAGCGCTCCTCGCTTTCGCGCAGCGCGTTCTCCGCGGCCTGCTGGGCGGTCACATCGACCGCGATGCCGCCAACGTAGCGGGGCTTGGACGGGTCGAGGGCAATGGGGAACTTCGCTACGAGTGAATGGTGTTCTATGCCATCAGGCTGAAGCAACGTTTCGTTCGTCCGTACCGGCTCGCCGCGCGCGCGAACGGCCTCATCGTTCTCGCCGAACCGACGAGCCGTCTCCTCCGGAAAGACTTCGTAATCGGTCTTGCCGTACAGCTCCTCGATAGGCACGTCGAAGATACGCACCGCTTCGCTGTTAGCGAACACGTAGCGGCCACGCCAGTCCTTGATCCACGTTGCGGCGGGCAGGTTCGACATGAATGCGGAGAAGCGCTCCTCGCTTTCGTGCAGGGCTTCTTCGGCCTTCTTGCGGTCCGTAATATCGACCAGCACATTGACAGCGCCGGTCAGGTTACCAGCGTCATCGTGGAGAGGCGTCGGGTACGGGATGAACGGGACACGCGTGCCGTCCGGCCGCTCTGCGATCGCCTCGTGGCCGAACACGGCACGGTTCTCCTTGAGGGCAATCGCCATGGGGCACTTATCGTGAGGCATCGGGGTGCCATCGGGGAAATAGAGCTTCCATGACCCGCACCACATCTCGACGCCGATCTCGGGACGGCGCCCCCAGAGCTCGGCCGCTGCTTCGTTGTAGTGCGTGATGATGCCGTCGGCGTCCGTGGTGTAGAGCGCGACGCCGAGGTCTTCGATCAGCTCACGGTAGCGACGTTCGCTTTCGCGCACGGCCCGGTCGGCCCTCTTGCGGTCCGTCACGTCGCGCGCGATACCGTAGACGCCCTCGACTGTGTCATCAATGAGGATAGGTACGCCGGTCACGTTGACTTCGATCAGGTGGCCATCCTTGTGGCGCACCATCGTGTCCAACATCTGCTGTTCGCCCTGGACGACGCGCAGGAACGCGGCCACCGTCTCGTCCAGAATCTCGGGAAGGACGAGCTGCTCGTAAGACGCACCGATCAGCTCGTCGCGCGTGTAGCCGGTGATCTCTTCCAACCTTTCGTTAAAGCCGGTGAAGCGCCCGTCTAGATCGAAGGAGAACACGGCATCGTAGTTGCGTTCGAAGAGCGAGCGGTAGCGCAGCTCGCTATGGGCGAGCGCCTCCTCTCCGCGCTTGCGTTCTACAAGTGCAGCGGCCTGGCGCGCATAGAGATCAATAGTGCGCAACTCGCGCGCCGCGAGTTCGCCGGGCTGGTCAAAGTAGGTGGAGAGCATGCCGAGGATCCTGCCGTCGGTCGCAAGGAGCGGCGTGGACTGGACGGCGCGAAAGCCCTGTTCGCGGCCGGCTTCTTGGATGACAGGAGCGACATCGGACGCCTCGGTATCCTCGAAGATGACGCGCTTTCGCTGGCGTAGCGCCATGGCGCAGACGGTTTGGTCGTTTGCGTCTACGCTGGCGAACGCTTCGAGGAACGTTGGCCCGAAGCCCCTGTGCGCAGCAACGGAGAGCGTCTGCGTCTTCTCGTCGAACAGTTGCAGGAGGCCCCGTTGTGCGCCGCTCAGCTCGATGCCGCCGTCCAACACTTCCTGCAAGACGTCTCCGGTACCGCCAAGCTCCACCACGCGCGTGCTCAGGTAATGGAGATGCGTCATCGCTGCTACTTCGGCGTCAAGATCGGCGTTGGCGACCCGCAGCGCTTCCTCAGCACCCCTGCGCCGAATAGCGAGCGCGGTCTTGTTCGCGATGATGCTGGCGACCTTCAGCTCTTCGTCGCTGAACTCGTGGGGCTGGTTGTAGTAGAGCATGCACTTGCCGATGAGTGCCCTGCGATAGGTGAGCGGAATGAATGCGAGACCGCGCACGCCTTCCTTACGGATGACATCGTGCAGCGCGCTCAAGCTTTCGTCGGCCAGCGCGTCCGGCACCAGGACCGGCCGCGGGTCGACGGCGTCGCGCGGCCAGGGGGAGTGACCGTTGACGGAAGCGCGGTACTCGTCCGAGAGTCCTTCCGAGGCGACGAAGTTCAGCACGCCGTCGTCATCGAACAGGAGAAGACCTGCGCGATCGGTGTTCAGGGCGCGCTTGATGGCGAGCATCGTCTGATCGTAGATCTCGTCCATGCTCTCGGCGCGCACTGCGCCATCGATCAGGTCGTAGAGCGTGCTGAGCTCACGGTGTTCCGACTGCTGCGCTTCGTGCAGGCGCGCGCGTTCGAGCGCTAGCGCGCACTGATCGGCGAGCAGCAACAGCAAGCTCAGCTCATCAGACGAGAAGGAACGGACGGTTGGGAACGAGAAGCCGAGAGCGCCCGTCGCGCGTCCATCGACGAGCAGCGGCAGCGCAATGAGCGCCTCGCCAAAGTTCGATGGCTCAGCGGTGAGCTTCGGGTAGAGAGCGTCTCTGTCGGCGCGCGACTTGAGGACGACGGGATGCTTCGCATTGCAGGCGTCGGCGAACGGCGTCTCGACATCGAGCGGAAACTCGATACCTCTGGCGAGCGCATCCTTCGGCAGGCCAGCGCCGGCCAGTGTCCGGAACCTGCGCCGGTCTTCATCGAGAAGCACAAGCGATCCCACCTCTGCGCCCACAGCGGGCATCGCTCCGTCGACGATCACGCGGGCGACGTCTTGCTGCGTCAGTGCTGCCGCCAGGTCCGCGGTGACACGCTGCAGCATGGCGAGCTGGTCAGCCAGCGTTTCCGCTTTCGCGCGAGCCGCCTGTTCGTCTTCTGCGAGCGTGGCCCGGCTGTCGAAACCGCGGCGCGCGTTGGCGCCGAGGGCGGTGATCGCGATTCCCTGGGCGACGAAGATAGCCGTCCGGATAACATCCGCGCGGTCCCCAGTGTCGAGTGAGCCCGCGTCCGAAACGAAGATGTAGTGTCCGATCAACGCGGAGAGCGCCGTGGCGAGCAGCCCAGGACCCCAGCCCTGCCAGCAGGCCAGGACGACCGCGATGGTGAAGATCAAGAAAGGCGTGATCGTCTGGTCAGCCAGCGGGTCGAGTGCAGCCTTCAGGCCGACGGCCAGGCCGACAGCTAGTATCGCAACCGCGTAGCCTACCCACGCAGGCTGCCTGCGCGTGAGCAGGGCGCGGGCTGCCCGGTCAAGTGAGGCCCACCTAAACCGCTGAGCTGTCAATTCCATACCGTTCGTTCTCCGCGATCTAGCGTACGTCCATTCTAGTTTCGCGTGGGGAAGCTGCCAACCCGTAGCGGCGAATGCGCGGCGCTTTGTTATGGAAATGCAATCTGGATGAATCTGGCTCCAGCCAAGCCCGCACAGCCGGTCACCGGCGTTCGCCGGCGGTGGCAAGCGCCCGCCGCAGGCCCACCTCGATCCGGCTGCGCGTTCGTCGCTTCGTTACATGCGTGAGCTTTGCATCCTGGTAGCCCGTGAACCAGTACTGGTACGACAGCAACGCATGAAGGCCTCGCAGCAGGTCGAAGAACCACAGGTCTGGGAGCGGGCCCACCAACAGCGACTCGTACGCCGCCACAAACGTATCTGCGACATCGAAGTCGTTGATGACCGCCAGATCGATTCTGCACTGCGCGACGTCGCTGCGCGGATCGCCCAGCTCCCCGTGCGTCCAGTCGATCACGCCCGTCAGGCATCCGCGATACCAGACCGTGTTCCCGGGCCAGAAGTCGTCGTGCACAAATGTGGGATTACTGAACTCGATGGCGTCGATGCCTGCCTCCAGGGCTGCGTGCACCTCGCGCGCCAGCGCGCTGTGCTCACGTACCCGCGGCCGATCTGTCTCGATCGTTTCCCGGATGCCGTCACGCATTTGAACATGCAGCCACGACATGTCAAAGCGGTCCGGAGTCACCGCATGGATGCGAAACAGCGCCTCCGCGAGCTGCCCCGTCCACGACGCAACGTCGCGCGGCATGTAGACGGGCGCGCCGGGCATGTAGGTCAGCACGATCGCTGGCACGCCGAACAGATCTCCCTCCGCGTCCAGCAGCAGCGGCCGCGGCGCCGGTATGCCCGCCTGCTCGACAAACTGCAAGACGCGGTACTCGTGCGCGACGCGCTCCGGCTGCAACGCGCGATTGTCGCGCGTAAAACGCCGCAACGAGACCTTAGTCCGCGCCCCGTCCGCCCGCTTGATGTCGAGGACGTCCATACGGGCGCCGACGCCACCGCGCAGCCGCCGCGTCCGCACGAGCTGTCCTCCGGGTTCGATTTGCTGTACGAGCGCCGCCAGGGAAGCGCGCGACGCGCGTACACCCGCTAGGGTTCGCGCCTCCTCGGCAGGCGTAGGTCTGATGTAAACAGACATGCGGATACATTGTAGGGGCGGTGCTTGCCCCGCCCTGTCGAGCGCAGCTCGACGTATTCCCCGGTCCCTTTAGAGCGAGCCCTCGAGCGAAGCGAAGGGGAAGGGGTTAGGTAAGCCAAGGGTCAGATGGTCGACAGGCGTGGCCTAGTTCGCGTACCCCGTCACCAGCACATCGTCCCCCAACCGCTCCACCGTCACGTCCCTCAGCCGGAGGGCGTCGGCCATGTGGAGTGCGCCCGTGCCCGCAACCGCCGTCGCCGATGTCGTGCCGCCGATGATCATCGGCGCGATCACGGCGTGAACCTTGTCGACGAGGCGCTGGTCGAAAAACGAGCCGTGCAGCACGCCGCCGCCCTCGATCAGCAGCGTGAGCACGCCGCGCGCGCCCAGCAGGTCGAGCAGCGCGGGCAAGTCGACGTGGCTGCTTGCATCTGCAGGCAGGACTTCGACCTGCGCGCCAGCACCGGTCATGACAGAGCGCCAGTCCTTCGACGACGCGTCGGTCGTCGCGATGAGCGCACTCCCCTTCCCTACTAGAGCCTGCCCTGAGCCTGCCGAAGGGGAAGGGGCCGGGGGACGGGTAAGTCCCAGCACCTTCGCATCCTTAGGCGTGCGGCCCTTCGAGTCGAGCACGACGCGCAGCGGCTGGCGCTCGGCCAATGCGGACCCTGAGCCTGTCGAAGGGTCGCCGACGCGCGCCGTGAGCTGTGGGTCGTCGACGAGCACGGTCTCGACGCCGACGGCGATGGCATCGATGCGCTGGCGGAGCGCCTGGGACCATCCCAGCGTCTTCGGCCCGCTCACCCAGCGCGAGTCGCCGCTCGTTGCTGCGATCTTGCCATCGAGGCTGGCGGCGAACTTCGCGATAACAAAGGGGCGGCCCGTCGAGCGGTGTTTGATGAAGCCTTCGTTGATCCTGCGTGCCTCGGCTTCGCCTTCGCCAACGACAACACGGATGCCCGCTGCTTCGAGCCGCGCCTTGCCCTGGCCCGAGACGCGCGGGTCAGGGTCGATGTGCGAGAAGTGGACCTCCACGACGCCCGCCGCGATCAGCGCGTCGCAGCAGGGAGGCGTGTTGCCGTGGTGACAGCAGGGTTCGAGTGTGGAGTACACGATCGCGCCGCGAGCGGCGTCGCCCGCGTTCATTAGCGCGACTGCTTCGGCGTGCGGCGCGCCGGGGCCCTCGAAGCGGCCCTCGGCAATGACGCGCCCGTCTTTGACGATGACGCAGCCGACGGACGCGCCCGGACTGACCTTGCCCGCTAGCTCGCGCGCCAACTCCAGCGCGCGCGCCATGTACGGACCGGACGTCATCGCGGCGACCATACGTCATCGGCTTTGAATGTTATCGGAGCACCCTCAGGCCGAAGGTTAACCTTATCAGAACCAAACCATCCCTCTGTGTCACCCTGAGCGCCGCCCATGGCGGCAGCGAAGGGTATTTCCGAACAATTGGGACAGCCACTCGAATCGGACCGCACATCATCACGTACGTAGGACGCGTGACAAGCAACTAGCGACTCTTCTCAAATAAGTCCAGGCTGCTTGCCTTTGTGCCGCTCTTCTTCGCCCAGCTCTTCGTCCAACTCTTCCCAGACTCCGCTGGCGAGCGGGCCGGTCTGGCCCTGGTACTTGCTTGGCTTGCTGCCGTAGGGGAACTCGGCGGGGGAGGAGAGGCGTTCGAAGGTGAACATGCAGACGCGCATACGCGGGTAGAGCGCGACGGGCATCACGCCCAGGTTGCCCAGCTCCATCGTCGCGGTGCCGTCCCAGCCGGGGTGGAAGATGCTTGCCGTGCTGTGCACGATGATCCCCAGCCGGCCAAGGCTGCTCCGCCCCTCGAGCCGACCGAGGATGTCGTCCGCGATGGTCAGCCGCTCTAGTGTGGAAGCGAGGACCAGCTCGTGGGGATGGATGATGAACGGCTCGCCTGCGTTGACGTGGATCTGCCGTGTGGTGCCCTTGGCTGTGTCGGCTCGGCGCGGGTCGATGTAGGCCTGCTTGTTGCGCTCGAAGACGAGGAAGGTGAAGCCGAGCCGGAAGTCGATCCCGTCCGGGCCGATTCGCCGCTCCAGGCCGTCGCTTGGGTCGATCTTAATCTGGCCGTCCTTGAGGGCCTGGCGGATATC
>JBKKBW010000283.1:0-10274 GCA_046713635.1 Dehalococcoidia bacterium | reverse complement strand
GACGGCTGGCGCATCACCGGCGTCTTCGATCTCGGCGAGAGCTACTTCGGTGATGGCGAAGCCGACTTCTCGCGCTCGCTAGCGGGCTACCTACGCCAAGACACCGCGCTCGTCGCCGAGTTCATCGAGGGCTACACGGCGAAGCGTCCGCTGCGCCCCGGCTTCGGACAGCGCTTCCCGCTCTACATGGCGCTCGACCGGATGATCATCTGGGCCTATGGCCAGCGCAACAAGCTCTGGTTCGCGCCCGACGCCACGCTGCGCGACTGGCTCGACCCGTTCGTCACGTTCCCGATACGGGAGTACATCCCATGAGCGATAGCAACAGCCTGCGCTGGGCGCGACGGGTACAGCAGGACCTCATCCGCCGCCTCTACGCCTCCGACGCGAAGGGCATTCAGGATGAAGACCTGGTGAACGAGGTGGGGTACGCGATGTACGCGCGCTGCGAGAGCATTCGCATCGCGACCGAGGCGCACTTCGGCCGCGCCGCCTGCCCGATCTGCAAGTCGATCATCCAGCGCGCGGGCTGGTCGAAGGAAGAACTGCTCGCCTGCGGCTGCGGCTGGCAGCTCACCTGGGACGAGTACCACCAGTCATACCGCCGCAAGCAGCTCGTCGGCGGCAAGGCGTTCCCGATGTTCACGGAGTTCCTGGAGCTGTGGCCGAAGCAGCGGGCCTATCGTGACAAGCTGCTGGCGATCGACCGCTTGATCCACGCGCTCCACGTTGACGCTCAGCATGGCTTCGCGCGCCCCGGCGCGTGCAATCTGATCGAGTGCACCATGCGCGAAGCTCTATCGCTCCTTCACGAGCTGGCCTACGGCGACCTGAGCACGCCCGGCGTCGCCGAGACGCGCACGGCATACCAGTCGACGCTCGCAGCCATGGGCGCCCGCCGCCGGGAGCTCGAGGGCAAGTCGTGATTCGCGATTACGGGCCGTCGTCTTCGAAGCGCGGCAGCCACTTAGCGGCGCTCGCGGGATCGAGTCGTTCGATGCCGTCCAGCCCGTCGAACGTCGTGTCCGCGGTGATGATCGCCGTCGCGCCCACGCGCTCCATGACGGCAAGGTGCACCAGATCACGGGCTGACAAGCGCGGGTACGTGTCGACCAGCCCCGCTGCGCACTGCACGTCTTCCGCGAATATTGGCTCGATGCGGTCTTCCATCGCGGTAGCGAACGCCTTGAAGGTGCCCAGGCCACGCGCTGTCCAAGCGTTGATTGCCCTGTACCTGTGGATGAGCTCCTGGAGTACCTCTGCGTTGGTGAAGAACAGCGTGCCCTGCCGCGCTGCTGCTTCAATGATGATGCGGCAAGGCTCCTTCAAGGGATGGTCAGTTCCGGCTGCGTACATCGGTACGTTGGTATCGATAAACGCTAGCCTCACTGTCAGAGAACCGTATCGTCGCGGCCGAGCTGTCTCCTCAACGTTGCCATGTCCGGCACGTCCTCGATTTCCATTTCGCCGAGCCGTCGGGCCGCCTCAATCCGCCGCTTGCGCTTTGCCTCTTCGTACAGACGGTCAATCATGTCGCGGAGCAGGGCGGACCCGGGCACGCCGTACGTCGCCGCCAGCTCGCCAAGCCGCGCCCTGTGCTCCTTGTCGAGCCGGATTTCGTAGCGTTCGGATGCCATGTGCCCTTCCTTCGGTACGAGCATGTACGTACGAATATTATACGTACATCAGTATACGTACGTCAAGCTACAGCCCTTCCCATGGCTGATTGAAGCCTGCCAGCGCCAGCCCCGAGGCCACCGAGGTGAACGTGCCCGTAGCGGCGATCTCGGCGCGCGGCAGCGTCTCCTCCAACATCTGCCGGAAGGCCGGGATGAGCGACGAGCCGCCCGTCGTAATGACAACCGATATCTCGTCCGGGTGGCATGCGGCATCTTCGAGCGCGCGCAGCACGACGTCGCGCGCGTCTCGGAGCTGGACTGAGATCGCTGCCTCAAACTCCGGACGGGTGATCGGCTCCGTGATGTCGAGCGGGTAGCGCGACATGCGGAAGTCGCCGCGTTCCTCGCTGGAGAGTGCAATCTTTGCTTCTTCAAGCGCCCGGAATGTGGCGAGCCCCAGGTTGCGTGTGACGAGGCCCTCGAGGTTAGCGAGTTCGCGCGGCTGATCAGACTTGCGGCGGGCATCGCGGATAATGTCCAGCAGGTCGGGGCGGTTCAGCTCGACGACAGTCTGCCAGCTCTTCAGCCTCGAGAGGACGTGGTTCGGCATAGGCAGGCCATCCGGCTGGTAGCGCGCATGCGTACCGAAGTGCTTCGCAACGCGCGTCTCCATGATGCGGCTGTCGATCAGGTCGCCGCCCAGCGCCACGCCGCCGGTCGAGAGCACCTCAATGCCGTCGTTCGTCGCACGAGCGATCGTGATGTCAAGCGTGCCGCCGCCGAAGTCGAAGACCAAGAAGCGCGCTCCTGCAGGAAGTTGCGCTTCGGCGGCGTAGTGGTGCGCCGCGCCGATCGGCTCTTCCACGAAGCGGACATGAGCTACGCCGGTGAGGCGCCACGCCGCTTCGAGGCGGGTGCGGGCCGCTTCGTTCTTCGTGGTGTCGTCGGAAAAGCGCACTGGCCGGCCAACGACGAGCTGATCGATCTTTTGCCCGAGGGTCGCTTCACCGGCGCGCACCATCGACGTCGCCAGCGTCGCAACGAGCTCCTCGATCTTGTATTCGGTGCCGAAGACGTTCGTCTTTTGGAACGACGTGATGGGCAGGAAGCGTTTGAGCGACTGGAACAGGCGTCCAGGCTCGTTCACATCGACGAGTGCGTAGGCGTCCTTGACGACCGTCATGTCGGAGAACACCATCTTGACCTCGCCGATGTAACGCCGTTCGAGCTTCACTTCGCGGCCGGTGTTTTGCTCGGTGTAGAGATCGAGCGCCCGCTGCCCCGTGACGATGTCGCCGGCGCGCGTGATGTAAAGCAGCGAGCGCATCACCTGCGGGTCACGTGCGTCCGTATCGAGTGGCAGCAGGCGTATCGACGTACCATCGAACGCTGCAACGCTGCTGTTAGATGTACCGAAATCGATGCCGATGCTGAGCATGTCTCTCCTTATCTTAGGCTCGTGTAATGCCGAGGGACGATCCGGAAGGACGAAGGATGGAGGAGCGCGAGCCGGCGGTGCCGTCCTCACCCACGGGCCGGAAGATCGGATCGGAAGACGATCGTGGATAAATGAAAACCCGCTGTCTCTTCGACAACGGGTTGGTGTTTGACATCCATGCCGACCGTCCCGCAGGACGACCGGCGGTCGTAAGCAGCCTAGGGGCATTCCCTCACCATGATTGTGGCCCGCCTCAAGCAGGCGAAAGGCAGTATCTCACGGGGCGGGCCCCGTTGTCAAGGGCCGTTGTACGTAACCGTAGCTGGCCCTATGCTGAGTCATTGGTCAAGCCGGTTTAGAATCCCACGTAATGCTGGGATACAGGAGGGAGCAAGGTGATGTTTGGTAACAGATTCGGATGGGGTATAAGGTTGGCGCTGTTGCCGGCCATCGCGCTGTTGTTCATCCTGGGCGCGGCCTGTGGCGACGATGGAGGTGGAGATGACGAGGGGTCTGCAGACGTGCAGGCGGCTGTCGAGGACGCCGTGGCCGCTTGGAACGCCAAAGATGTGGAGGCTCTCCTCGCGCAGTTCACGGACGCTGGCCTGCTGTCGTCGTTCGAAGCTCCCTCCCGTGAGGAAGCCGCGCAGTTCCTGCCGGAGTTCATCGGCGACCCGGCTATCACGCTCGGAGAGCTTGAGATCACGGTTGATGGCGATACCGCTACCGCGGAGGCGAAGCAGTGGGCCTTTGGTGAACTGTTGCAGCCTAACCGAATTTCCCTGATTAAGGAAGGCGAGGCGTGGCTCATTGACGCTGAGGAAAATCTGCCGGCCGAAGTACCGGAAAGCACGACAGCGGTCGACCTGAAAATGCTGGAGTACCAGTTTGACTTTGATGAGAGCGCAATTACGAGTGGCGACATTGCTTTTACCGTTGAGAACATCGGAGGAGAAGAGCACTTTGCCGACTTGTCCCGGGTTCCTGCGGACCTGGACATAGAGCAGGCGCTCCAATCAGAAGAAGAGCCTGCTGGCGTCGTGAACATTGGCTCCACCGACCCGATCGAGCCGGGAGGCGAGGCCAACATGGTCTTTGCGGAGCCGTTGGCAGCGGGGCGTTACGTGCTTCTCTGTTTCATAGAGGCCGCGGATGGAGAACCGCACGCGTTCAAGGGCATGGTAGGCGAGTTCACGATCGAGTAGCCACCATACAGGAGTTCGACGAGCGGGGGCGGCACATATCCGCCCCCGCTCATTGTGTCTGTAACGTGGGAGGAGTCCTAAGAATGTCGAGCCGTGTTGCCGTCGGGTTGGCGGTCTTACTAGCCATTGGTGTGCTTGTCGGCGCGTGCGGCGATGATGGGGAAGTCGATAGGAGCGCCACGAGAGAGCCGACGGGTGCGTCTTCGACAGGGACGCCGCGCGCTGATCAGACGCCCGGCGCGACCGCCGGGACGCCCGCGAGCAGCTCCGCCGCAGCGGCAATAGAGGCGCTGGTGCGCGCGCAGACCGATGCGAACAACAGCAAAGACATCGATGCGTTCGGCGCCGTATTCTCGGAGGGCTACTACGAGGACTTGGGTGTGAGCCGCGAGGACGCGAAGGCCCTTGTGGGTGTATTCATCGGCGTGCCGCAGGTAGAGGTCACGAGCATCAGCGCGATCGAAGTAGCCGGAGATAGCGCGACTGCGCAGGTCGATAGCAGTGAAGGCGTAATCGTCAGCCGTGAGCGCTATACGTTCGTGCGCGAGGCCGGAGAGTGGCGTATCGAAGGCATTGAAGAACTGCCTACCGAAACAACCACAGAACGCGTTGTTGACCTGCGCCTGGTTGAGTACGGCTTCGAGCTCGACGAGCAGCAGACGCAGGCTGGCGGCTATGCGTTTAGCGCTACGAACGCCGGTACGCAGCCGCACGAGCTTGAACTGATGAGGTTGCCGAGCGGCGTTGTTGCCGAGGACCTCAAGAACCGCGACGCCGTACCTGCCGGCGTCGAAGTGATCGGTCTGTTCGGACCGCTGGATCCCGCCGAGATGCGAACGCTGGTGTTTGCAGAAGACTTAGCGCCGGGAAGTTATGCTCTGGTCTGCTACCTGTCCACGCCGCTGGGCCCGTCGAACGCGTCGTTGGGCATGGTGCGAGACCTCGTCGTCAACTAACCGAGCAGCGGGCCGCCGGGATCGAGTACAGAGCCATCGAGCGCTACGATGGACGGACGTTCTTCGCAGTACCCAGCGAACTCGCACTTGTCGAACAGGAACGCTTGCATTTCCTTGTCGTAGCGAATTTCCCACGTCCCCGTCACCACGCCGTCGCGTCCGCGCGCGATCTGCTGCTGCAGAACGGCAACCAGCGCTTCGAGTTGCTCTTTGCCCATAGCATGTCCCTCCCGCCTGCGTGCTTAGCTTCAGGGTAACAGCCCGCGAAGCGCTTGACAGCATCTGCTTGTCTATCTACGCTTCCAAGGCACGGTTCGAGGAGGTGCCAAATGCCCGAGATGTACCACGATGGCAACCGCCAGCTTCAAGACAAGTTCGATACGCGCCGCATGGCTGACCTGATGGCCGATCGCGTCGTTGGAGATACGATCAGCGAGGACGACAAGGCGTTCATCGAGTCGCGCGATATGTTCTTTCTCGCCACGAGCGATGCGGAAGGCCGCCCAAACTGCTCCTACAAGGGCGGCGATCCGGGCTTTGTCCGAGTCATCGATGAGCACACGATCGCGTTTCCAAACTACGATGGCAACGGCATGTACCTCTCGATGGGGAACGTGCTGGAGCACGGCAACGTTGGCATCTTGTTCATCGATTTTGAGGAGCAGTCTCGGATGCGCCTGAACGGCGCGGCGACCATCGATGAGAACGACCCTCTGCTGGCCGAGTTCCCCGGCGCGCAGTTCGTCGTACGAGTGCGCGCGACGGAGGTCTTCGGCAACTGCCCGCGCTACATCCATAAGTACCAGCTCGTCGAGCGCTCCAAGTACGTCCCGCGAGAAGCGTGTGAAACGCCGGACCCGGACTGGAAGAAGGGCCTGGCTGAGCACGCGCCAAATCTGCTGCCGGAACGCGACCGCGAGCGTTTGGCGGCAGCCGAGTGACGACTCGGTCCGTGGTCCTTGGCGGAGGCGGGCCCGTGGGCGTGGCCTGGGAGTCTGGCCTCGCCGCTGGCTTGGAGGAGGAGGGGTTGTCGCTCCGTGATGCCGACCTCTTCGTTGGTACGTCTGCTGGCTCAATCGTCGGCTCGCAGCTTGCGCTCGGCCGGCCTGCGCGCGAGCTGTATGACGCGCAACTTTCCATCGCGGACGGCGATCGCCCTGAAATGCGGCCCGTGCAGCGCAACATCGATATCGGGCCGATGATTCAAACGTACCTCAGGGTCTATGCGTCCGACGCCCCGTTGCAAGAGTTGCGCGCAGAAGTAGGCGCCTTTGCCCTGCAGGCACCCGCGATGAGCGAGGAAGAGTGGCTGCCCACGTTCGGGCGCGAGAGCAACTTCACCTCGTGGCCGGAGCGCGCGTTCGTCTGCACCGCGATCGATACGGCGGATGGGGCACTGGTGACGTGGACGAAGGATTCCAGTGTGCCCATGAGCCTGGCTGTCGCATCGAGTTGTGCAGTCCCCGGGGTCGTGAAGCCAGTAACGATCAATGGGCGCCGATACATGGACGGTGGCATGGGTTCCACCACGAACGCGCGATTCGCGTGCGGCTACGACAAGGTGCTCGTCGTTCCAGTGGTCGCATCGCGCGCACGGCCGGGCTCCGGGGACATCGGCGCGCGCATGGCGAAGCGATTCGAGGACGAGCTACAGGCGCTGCGTGACAGCGGCAGCGCGGTCGAGGTAGTCGCACCGGACGACGAGTCGCGCGCGGCGTTCGGCCCGAACTTCATGGACGGAACGCGCCGGCAGCCGGTCGCCGAGGCGGGCCTCCGTCAGGGCAGGCTTGAGGCGCTACGGCTTCGAGATTGGTGGAACTAGCCCCTTTAGTAACTCGGCGATCTTCTCTGCAGCCTCGTGCGGTTGCAGTGTTGACGTGTCGACCTCGATGTCGTAGGTCATGCCGTCGTGCACGATGCCGTAGTGGCCGCGTGCCTGGCCGACGACTCGATTGCCGCGCTGCCGCTCACGCTCTTCGATAACCTCGAGCGGGCAGCAGACGCCGACGAACGTCACCTCTAAGCCGCTGAGCGCCTCGAGGAGATCATCGCGCCACCTGTGTCCTAGCAATACCGTCTCGAAAATCACGTCGGTACCCTCACGCGCCAGCGTCGCGATCGCCCTGTGCATCCCACGAACCAATCTCTCGCCGCGTTCGTTGACTTCGATGCGAATGCCAGCGCCCTCTTCATCGGGGAAAACCCAGCGCAGTGCCGCATCCGGCTCGTTCCCGTTCTCGCTGGTGCGGCCCGCCGCGTCGATGCCTAGGTGGCCGATCCTCGGCGCCATCGCTAGAGAGGTCGATGCCTGAAAGCAGAGGCTGGGGCTTCAACAGTGCCTGCAGCGACAGAGCGATAGTGCTCTTGCCCGCGCTCGATGGGCCGTTGATGACAATGGCGCGGCCGGGTTTCACGCGTTGCCGTCGCGCTCCCAGCCGTACTCGCGGATGACGCTGCAGACCTGCACGGTGTACTGGTCG
The DNA here is from genome assembly GCA_046713635.1 of Dehalococcoidia bacterium. Taxonomy (GTDB): domain Bacteria; phylum Chloroflexota; class Dehalococcoidia; order DSTF01; family RBG-16-68-14; genus JBBDXS01. The sequence goes on along the minus strand of JBKKBW010000283.1, from coordinate 2,576 downwards.
TAGAATTCGTTGCGGCGGCCCTGGGCGTCCTTGTGCTCAGTGTGCTCCCGCCACTGTACGACGGCTTCATCGTTCTCGAACTGCGCGTAGATGAGCGTCTCACCACCATCGTTGCTGAACACGTCGAGCGAGACGAAGCCCGGCATCTTCGAGACGAGGTGCAGCATGCGGCCCGCGACCTGGTTGTAGTCTTCGCTGCTGCGCTCTGCGCTGGGCCGGTTTCTGAAGAGTACGACCACCACCTTCATGTTTCTCCCTCTACGCTGTCGCCGGAGACGTCTTCGCGGGCAAACGAAGTCGCCCACCGTTCTACGATCTTCCCTCCAGCGATGCGCCACCAGACCGAGCCGCGAAAGCGCACAGCGACGCCGCGTCGTGCAGAAGTCCCCGTCATGCAGATACGCACGACAACTTTATCGCCTTCCGCCACCATGTCCTCGATCACAACGTAGGCGTCCGCGTATCTACTCCTCTGGCGCGAGACAAAGTCCCGAATACTGGCTGGCCCCCTCGAGACGGTGCCGAGGCGCTCCGCCGCGTGATCGATGTATTCGGGAGATACCGTCCGGTCTGCCACCTCAAGCTCTTGCTTGTTTACGACGCGCTCAAATAAGTCGTGTACTAGCGCCTTGTTCTCCTCCAGTGACACCACCTAGCTGTTCTCCCAGTTGACATCCCCGCAGAGGCCCGCTGGATGTTCCTTCGAAGCGAAGACGGCATATTCGCGCTTTGACTGGCCAATCGAGCCGCTGTCGCCATGGCCGGGGTGCACGAGCGTCTCGTCGGGCAGCCCAAAGAGCTTCGTCGTGATCGATTCGATGGACTGGCGGAGCGCATCAGGGCTATCGGTGCGTCCTGGGCCGCCAGGGAAGAGCGCGTCGCCGCTGAGCAGGTGCCGCCCGATGAGGAAGCACGTGCTTCCTGCGGTATGGCCTGGCGTGTGTATCGCGCGTACGCGCAGCGAACCAACGGCGATTTCCTCGCCGTCCGCAATCGCGCCATCGACCTTGTCTTTGTAGCGCTCAGCGTCTTCGGCATGGCAGGCGACTGGCGCATTCGTCGCCGCCTTCAACTCATCGATGCCCATCCAGTGGTCGGGATGGCGGTGCGTGATGATGACCCGTTCCACGCTGCCGCCATCAAGCGCCTCGAGGATCCGTGTCGCGTCCGTCGGCGCGTCGACGATGACGGTGGCTCCGGAGCTGCGGTCCTGGATCAGGTAGACGTTGTTGGCGAACGATCCCAACGGCCCGACCTTAGCTAGGCGCAGGTTGTCGTCTTCGTAGATGTCCATGCTTACCTCCGCTGCATTCTACTATGGCAGTCGGACCCTCCCGCGCTCGACGCGCACCAGACCGTCCCGCTGCAGGGCTGCAAGCAGCGAACGCAGCCCGGCCGAATGCAGCCCATCGCGCTCCGGAATGCGCGTGAGCAGCTGCCGTACTGTCAGCGACTCGCCGCCATCTAATTCTCGGAGCGCCTGCACGATGCGCCCGCGATAGTAGCGCGTCGAGCCCGCGAACGCTGACTTCGTCTTGTATTGCGCGCGTTCCTCAGCAGCGCGACGAAGCTCGTGGCTGTCCATGTTCCCCTTCCCTTTAGGGAAGGGGCTAGGGGTTAGGTCGGACTGCACGAACAGCGGTCGTGCCTCACACCAGCCCGCGAGTGGGCAGATGTCGCACTTCGGCTTGCGAGACGTGCAGACGACTGCGCCGAGGTCCATCATGGCCTGGTTCCAGCGTGCAGGTGATCGCGGTGAACACAGCGCATCGGCGAGCGGCACAAGCGCGCGTTCGGGCAGCGGCTCGATGCTGCCGCTCAGGCGCGAAAGCACGCGTACGACGTTCACGTCGATAGCCGCCGCAGGCTGCCCAAATGCGAACGACGCGATGATCGCCGCTGTGAACGGCCCGATGCCATCGATCTGCTGCAGTTCGCCGGCGGTGCGCGGCCAGCCGTCCATCGAGACGATCCGTTGCGCCGCCTTGTGGAGACGGAGCGCTCGGATGTTGTAGCCGAGCGGTGCCCAGGCGCGCAGCACTTGCGCGGTCGATGCGGAAGCGAGCGCGTCGATGGTCGGGAACGCCTCGGTGAACTCGCCGTACTTCGGCAGCACGCGGGACATCTGCGTCTGCTGCGCCATCACCGCCGCGACGAGTACCTGGTACGGATCGCCCGACTCCCGCCATGGCGCCTGCATCCCGTGCTTGCGGTGCCAGGCGAGGAGCGCCGCTCGCATTGGTGATGTGCCGGTGGGCATGAAGCCATTGTATGGCTTGGCCCTCAACCCCTCGCCTCCGCCCTTGACCCGTGACCCTTGACCCCTGTTACGCTGCGCGTGCTCATGGAGACTACTCAGATTACGCCCTACGTCCACAGCCTGCACGTCAAGCTCGACTGGTTTCCGCAGCCGTACCCGCCGAACGTCTTTCTGATTGTCGATGGCAGTGAGGGCGCTCTGATTGATGCGGGCTTTCCGGACGACGACTCGTACAACAAGCGTCTAGAGATGCTGTCGAACTTCGCAGGCCTGAACGTGCGCTACATAGTCATCACGCACCACCACTTCGACCATT
>JBKKBW010000282.1:0-2849 GCA_046713635.1 Dehalococcoidia bacterium | reverse complement strand
GGCGTAGAGGGTCATCGGGGCGGCTCCCGTCGTTGGATCGAATGCGATGCCGAGAACGCCCGATAGATTACTCGCGACGTGCTCCGTCGCGACGATCGCGTCGCCGGCCGGGTTGAGCGTTAGCGCTCTGATCTCTGTCTGCGATGCGACGTATAGCCGGCCATCCGGCCCGAACGTCAAGCTGGTGGGTGCGCCTATCGAGATATCCAGCGTGTCCCTGTCAAAATTCCAGTTTGAGCCAGCGCGTACGCCTGGCCCCGCGCGATCGATCACGATCATCGACAACGTGGCGATTACCGCGAGGAGGAGTGCTAGACGGTATGGACGAGAAGCGAACAACAATACTCTGTCATCATGCCGCGGATGCGCGCGCTGCGCTAGCCGCAATCATGAAAGTACTGCGTAAGTGCGCCTATCACATCATTGATGCGCTGCGTGCCGTTGGGCGCACCCAGGCTCCAGCCGTAGGGCCCCACGTAGGTCCGGTCCGTCGCATTTGTGTAGCCGGGCTCCCCCTCGTCAACGAAGTACTGATCCAGCGTGGCCAGGACGTCATCGACGCGGTTCTCCCCGTCGCCGGTTGGGTTCATGTAGTCCCATTCCCAGAGCGGATTCCGTAACCCTCCGGCGGTCTCGTTTACTCCAAATTCCTGACCGTTCGTGCACCCATCGCTATCATAGTCAGCGTTGTCATCCGTGAGCAGCGCCACCCTTGCGTCGATGCGTGGTGTCTGGCGCTCTGTGTCCGGGTCTGAGTCAGCCAGATCGTCCGTGATGATCGTGCCCGTCAACTGCATCCGCCTCACGATGTCGTCCACGCTCAACCCCGGAAGTACCTCCTTAACGAGCGCTGCCAGCGCTGCTGCGTGGGGTGCCGCTTGCGACGTGCCGAGATACGTCGACCCCGCGCCGGTTTGCCCGGTGGAGGTTATGTAGGCGCCCGGAGCGAGCAGGTCCAGCTCCGGGCTTGAGTCCGACCAGCACGCGACGACATCCGCCGCCGTGGACGTGTCTGAGCAACTCGCTTTGAGTGACGGCGACGCGCCGATATTACTGTCATATACCGCGCCCACAGTAAAGGCCTTTGAAAGGCAGGCGGGAACGGTAAACGTGTCCTTCGTACCGTGGTTGCCTGACGCCATGAACGTGCCAATCCCCATCTGGTGAAGCGTTTCTATCGCCACATCCAGCGGTTCAATCGGACAGGGGGCCGAACTCTGCAGGCTCATGTTGACGAAGTCCACCTCAGGGTGGTTCGCGATGATATCATCCAGTGCGGCCAGCCAATCACTGAACGAGCCGAAGCCACTGGCGTTAAGCACTTTGTACGCGGCTATCTGCGCGTCCGGCGCTACTCCCCGCGGTGCGATGGTTCCGTTGCTGGTGATCACGCCCGAGACGTTGGTACCGTGCCCCTGGTCATCCTCCGCGACATGCGGCATGGCGGGGCAGCCACCACTGATAAGGAAGCACCTCTCGTAAGCAATGCTATCCGCCAGGTCAGCATGGGTCGTGTCGATGCCCGTATCGAGCACCGCAACAATCTGCCCCGCGCCGCGCACGCCAGCGGCATAGGTCTGGTCCGCGTGTATCATAGGGACGCTCAGGGCCATTCCCGCGTCACCGACGCCATCCAAGGCGATCTGTGTCACATCGGAACGCGCCTCCAGGGCGGCTAGCCCGTCTAGTGTCACGCGGCCCGCAATAGCCGGTACTGCCGCGTAGCGACGCGTCGGCACGAACTCAGGTACTGGGACGCCTGCGAGCATGTCCGTTTGCGCTGCTGCCACTTGCCAGCGCAGTCTCGGCACATCTATCCGGAGACCGCGGAGCGTCGATGGCTCGCGAAGCGCCACGATGACTGCGACGCTCTGCGACGATCCGATAGCCTCTCCTACGCCTGGTCCGAGCTTCGAAGGCTGCGTGCCGCCATCTGCAGCCCGGCCTGCCCGCGAGTCGAACGATGTTCCGGCGATCAGGGAGAAAAGCAACGCAGCGATCGCAAGCACAAGGATGCTCGGCAAACGATATGTCATCAGCGATGAGCCACCGATTGGCCAGCCACTGGGCCTAGTATACCATCGGTTGGATGTTAAGAGGGAGCGCATCGCCGTTCAAGCTGATGCGCTCCCTCTGTTGCTCTATGTCAGGCCTCTACACGCAGTCATGGAAGTACGAGTTGACTGAGTGTAGGATGTCCCACTCAACCGAACGATTACTTCAACGTCCGGCGAAGCGAATCTGATATCAGGGCCGTTATCTGGGGCAGCTAACAGAGGCACCATCAATGGCCACGCGCGAAGATGGCCAAGCATTCGTCTGGCTGGGACGTTGTCAGTGAGGGTTGTTTAACCCCGACGACAATAGGGCGTCTACTCTTCGTCCACGTCATCGCCGTCTTCGGCGTCCTCCACGGCGGCGCCGCTGCTGGCGCCGATCAGCACGATGCGGCTCGCCCCGCCGCTTTCGGGCGGCCCAACGACGCCCTCGTCCTCGAGCTGGTCCATCAGCCGCGCCGCGCGCGGGTAGCCGATACGCAGCCTGCGCTGGAGCATCGATGTGCTGATGCGCTGATGTTCCGTCGCGAGCGTCTTCGCCGCTTCGAACATGGGGTCCTCGTCTTCGGCTGGCTCGCGCGTGACCTCCGCCTGTGCCTTCTCGAGCAGCGTGTCGAACATCTCGCGGTCGATCTCCTGGAAGCGGTCCTGCGTCCAGAACGACACTAGCCGGTCGATCTCCTGATCTGAGACGAACACGCCTTGCAGCCGCCGTGGCTTCGCCGCGTCCGTTGGCAGGAACAGCATGTCGCCTCGTCCGAGCAGCTTCTCGGCGCCTGCGATGTCTAGGAT
>JBKKBW010000281.1:0-8067 GCA_046713635.1 Dehalococcoidia bacterium | reverse complement strand
TTGCTGGCACTCATCACGGCGGGGCTCGGTTGATTGAAGCTCGGTTGTAGTGATACGCTCGACAAAATCCCCTCTATCGCTCGCAGCAAGGAACGCATGAGACGACGGATTGCACTCGCGTCAACGGCCGCGCTCGCTGCTGCGGTGACAGTCCTGCTGCTCATCGTTCAGCTAGTTCAGCCCACTTCAGCGGCAGGCGGTGCTGCGTCAGTGCAGGCAGGCGGCGGTCACAGCTGCAGCGTCACGACGACAGAGAGCTTGCGCTGCTGGGGCGCAAACGCCGGTGGCCAGCTGGGCGACGGGACCGGGGTAGACCAGGTCCTGCCCGTTGAAGCCCACACGTGTGAGGACCTGCCTGACGTAGTCGCGGGCGGTTTGCCGCCAGAGTGCATTCCCCTGGCAGATATCAAGGCAGTAAGCACAGGGTTCACGCATACCTGCGCGCTACATGAGACCGGCATTGCCCTGTGCTGGGGCAGAAACACGTATGGCCAGCTTGGCGACGCCACGACTGTAGATCGGAGTGTGGCCGTACCGGTGTGCGCGAGCGTACCCGGCGCGGGAGCGGGAGGAGCAACATCGTGCTGCCCCGTGGTACCGAGCCCGACACCCATGGCGACAGCGACGAGGACGCCGACGGGCACGTCGACCCCTGGGTCGACGCCTACGTCTACCGCGACCGCGACGGTGATGCCTACTGCGTCAGCGACGCCGGGCCCATGCGCGATGCTAAGCGGCGTTGTCAGCCTTAGCGCTGGCAACAGCCACACATGCGCCCTGACTGAAGACGGCACGGTTTGGTGCTGGGGAGAAAACGGCTTTGGCCAGCTGGGCAGCGGTGCTGCGACGACGTCCAGCTCGCGGCCGGTTCAGGTGTGTGACGGAGTCACTGGTCCGCCACCTTGCTCTCCTCTTACCGGAGTGGCCGCGATCGATGCGGGTAGCTACCACACCTGCGCGCTGATGGAAAACGGCGGCGCGCGCTGCTGGGGCAACAATGTTTCGGGGCAGTTAGGCAACGGTACGTTCACCGATAGTCCGCTGCCTGTTGTCGTCTGTGCAGAGGATGTGAACCCGGCTGGAAACTCGGTGGCGGGGGCGCCATGCGGGCAGCTTACGGGCGTAGGCAGAATCACCGCGGGCGGTGCGCACAGCTGCGCCGTAATGACGGACAGCAGGTTGCTTTGCTGGGGCGAGAACAGCTCGGGCCAACTGGGTGACGCGACAAGCTTCGACCGCAGCGCCCCCGTAGCGCCTTGCGATGCCGGCCTCTCGACCGCTGGCGTTGGCGGTGGCGCTACGCCGGCCTGTTGCGCGATCGTACTGAGCGGATCACCTGCGGGCGATCTCTCCTGTTCGCTCACAGGGGTAGCTAGTGCTTCCGCCGGTGGCGAGCATACCTGCGCGATCCTGGTAGAAGGCGGCGCGTTACTCTGCTGGGGCAATAACACTGAAGGACAGAACGGGGATGGGACAATGCTGGATTCTGCATTGCCTGGCCCCGTCTGCGACGCGGAGACTGCGGCGGCCGGCGCCACAGCATGTGGTGCGTTTATCAACGCAGCGAGTGTTTCGGCCGGCTTCCTCCACACGTGCGCGTTAACAGGAAACGGCGGTGTCTTCTGCTGGGGAGCCAATACGGACGGCAAGGTGGGAGACGGGACCGCTACCGGCCGCACTAGGCCTGTTGAGGTGTCTGGGTTCCAAGGGAAGCCGACTGCCACGCCAACGAATACAAGGACGATGACGGCGACGGGGACATTGACGCCCAACCAAACGCCAACTACCCCGCCGGAGGTCACCCCAACGGCGACTGCGACAGCAACGCTTGTACCAAGCGCGACGCCCACGCCGACGCGCACACCGACGGCGCCACCGACCTCGACCCCCACGTCAACACGCACTCCGACACGGACGCCGACGCCACCAGGTCTCAACGGCGATGTTAACTGCGACGGAGAGGTGACCGCGGTAGATGCGGCGATCATCCTACAGCTCGTGGCAGCGCTGATCGATACGGTAGGGTGCCCCAACAATGTGGATGTGAATGGCGACAGCGCGATCGATCCGATAGACGCCGCGCTTGTGTTGCAGTACGTCGCGGGTTTGATCCCCAGTCTCTAGCGCGTTTGGCTTGGCCGAGCGGGTAAGATGGCCGGCGTGATGAAGCGGGCATTGCTCATCTATAACCCGGCTGCTCGGCATGCCCCGCAGGTGGCGCAGTTGCATGACGCCGCGGAGCGCATCGATGGTTGGAAGATCGCGCTGAAGCCAACGGAGCACGCGGGGCACGCGACGGCGCTGGCCGCCGCGGCGGCGGTGGATGGGTGCGTTGTGGTGGTGGCGTGCGGTGGCGATGGAACCGCGCATGAAGTGGCGAACGGCCTGGCGGGGACATCCACAGCAATGGCCGTCGTCCGCGGCGGCACGGCGAACGTCTGGGCGAAGGAGATTGGCGTGCCCAAGGACATCGCGAAGGCGCTGCGTTTGCTTTCGGAAGGCGAGGTGCGCGCTATCGACCTGGGGCGAGCGGGTGGGCGATACTTCGTACTGATGGCGGGAGTCGGGTTCGACGCTGCTGTTGTGCGCGACATCGGGCCGGTGGCAAAGCGGCGCTTCGGCGCGGCGGCGTTCATCGTGAGCGGGCTACGCAAGGCGATCGGACACCGCGGGGTTGAGGCCGAAGCAACCACGGACGGTGATTCGATCTCCGGGGAGCTGTACTGGATGCTGTTGGGCAATTCGCGGAGCTATGGCGGCGTGCTGAATGTCACGGGCCGCGCGCGAATCGACGACGGCCGCCTGCAGATGTACCTGTTGCGCCGGGGTGGACTATTGCGCCTACTGTGTCTGCTGCCTTGGGTGATAGCTGGCAGGCATTACGAGCGACCCAACGTCCTTAGCCGTGAGATCGAAACGCTGGACTTGCGGACGCCGGGCCTACCTGTCCAAATCGACGGTGAGTACGCGGGCGAGACGCCGCTGCGCTTCGATGTTGTTCCGAACGCATTGCGCGTTGTCGTGCCGCGCGGGCTGAAGACGCCGCTGTTCGCCGGGTAGGGATCTCGGTTTGCCGCTGGTCGTGTATGGTAATGCAATGAGAGTGCACGGCAAGGTTACACTGGGCGGAGTCAAATGTCCTTTGTAGAATCCGCCCTCATTAGTTCGCTGATCGCTGCAACGACTGTATTGGGGACGGGCCTGCTCTCAAGGCGGCCGGGGCTAGCAACGATCGTCGCATTTGTCGGCGCGATTGGACTCGTCGTGTTCCACGGCCTCGGGTACCTCAATAGCGTCGCGGACGACGCCTTCATCAGTTTTCGCTATGCGCAACATCTGGCAGATGGCCTGGGCCCCAACTGGAACAGCACTGGGAGAGTCGAAGGTTACACGAACTTCCTGCTCGTAGCGCTCCTTGGCGGCCTCGCGAAGCTGGGCTTCAGCATTGTCGTTACGGCACGTGTTATCGGAGCGGTCAGCACGATCGCTACGCTGCTGATCATTTACAAGATATGGGTTCTGTGGCGAGACGATGATGAGGATGCGGGTCTCAATCCCCCAGTGTTCCTGGCTTCGGTCTTCGTCTTGCTCGGCTTGAGCAGCGGCGTGGCGTACTACACGTTCTCGGGGTTAGAAACTACGCTTTTCATGCTGCTGCTGACCGCGAGCGCATATTTCTACTTCCTCGAGCGCCGCGCTGCGTCGCTTCCATGGTCGGCTGTAACGCTTGCCGCGGCAGCGATGACGCGACCCGAAGGATTGATTGCCGTCGCGGTGACGGGCGTGTTCTACTTGGCGGGATTCGTGGCCAGCACACAACGGCCGCGGAACTACCTCGACGTTCTTGCTTGGGCGGGAGTGTTCACTCTTCTCTACGGTCCGTATTTCGTCTGGCGTTTCACGTACTATGACTATCTGCTGCCAAACACCTTCTACGCGAAGGTGGAGCCCGGCTCCGAGATCTTCGGCAGGGGGGTGGAGTACCTGCGAGATGCGGCTTCCCAGTATCTGCTCTTGCCGATGTTCGCCGGGGCGGCCTGTTTGCTCGCTCGTTCGCGCCTGCGGCACGACGCGGCATATGTGATGGCGCTCTGTGGTGCACTGTTGCTGGCGATCATCTACGAGGGCGGAGACTTCATGCCGTATTTCCGTTTCGCCGTCCCAGTGTTACCCCTGCTCTATCTGTCCGGCGTCGCTGGCTTCGCGATGCTCCTCAACAGCGCCGTCGCGCATCGCACGCACGCGGTGCTTATCGCCACATTCGCGCTAGCCATTGCCGGCCTCTTCCTATTGCAGGACTCATCCAGACTAACGACCGATCGCCTAATTGAGCACAACAACTCGCCACTGGCTACCTGGTTCCGAGAATACACGCCTAACGATTTCAGGATCGGCGCTGTCGCGGTGGGAGTCCTCGCGTACTACGCAGATCGCGATATCATCGATATGGCTGGCATCAACGATTCCGTGATCGCTCACACCGACGTACCAAGGTTCGCCGTCGTCCAGCCCGGGCACGAGAAGTACAACGTAGACTACGTGCTCAGCGAGGCGCGGCCGGAGATCATCATTGGCCTGGGTGCGGGGCCCGCTCCAAAGCGAAGAGAAGATGTGGTGGACCCGACCTTGGTCCCGGCGATGTTCTTGCTCATCGCCGACCCCCGTCTCTGGGAGAACTACCAGATGACCTGGCTGGCGCACGACCGACGTTGGTACAGCTTTCTGACGCGTAACGACGTTGTCCCTGAGCTCCACGGCTCGGGACTCGTCACGCCGCGAAATCTGCTCGCCAATTCCGGCAACACCAGCTCCGACAATTGGGTGGCGCAGGGGAGCACACTTGTGCCGACCGAAGACGGCCTCTTTGTATCTTCTAATGAGCCGGCCTACAGCGTGTCTCAATTCACGGCCCCATCCGACAAACCTCTAGCTGCTGGTCAGAGGTATCTTGCCGTGGCCTGGGTGCGGGGAACTACGCAGTCGGCGGAAGGCATGGTCTCCATAAGCCTGCGGGAGAACGACGACTCTAGTAGCGAGACTAAGGCCCCCTTTCGGCTAACGACCGAGTGGCGTCCGTTTTTTGTCGCCCACACGATAGAGGGATCGGATACTAGTCGTCTTAGTCTGCACATCAGCAGAGACGAGAGTCCTTCGGAAGGAGACTTGTTTGTTATTCAGGACGCGCAGGTCCGGCTTGTCGAGAATTAGGGCCGGGCGCCGTAACGGACGGTTATGTCCTATAGTTGTGGCGTGCGGCATTTGCGCGGGTTAGTGATCTTCAGCATATTGGTGGCCTTTGCCGTATCTCTATTGGCGTTGGCCGGACACGCGCCTAACACGGGCAGTCGCGCAGCCGTTGCGAATGCGGCGTCCGGGCTGGCCGCCGGCGACTACCACTCATGCGCGCTGACCGAGGGCGGCGGCGTGAAGTGTTGGGGCTGGAACCCGTACGGGGAACTGGGCGACGGACGGGCCTGCGGGTTTAGCTGCGCGTACGCTGTAAACGTGGCCGGTCTCGACAGCGGCGTGACAGCGATCGTGGCAGGCGGGTATCACACCTGCGCGATCATGTTGGGTGGTGGCGTGAAGTGCTGGGGCGCCAACGCTAACGGTCAATTGGGCGACGGGACCATCGCACAACGGTTAACGCCCGTCGATGTGAACGGACTGGCCGGTGCGGTAACAGAGCTTGCCGCGGGCTACGCGCATACATGCGCGCTCATCGACGACGGTGGCGTCCAGTGCTGGGGGACGAACTCCTTTGGCCAGATAGGCCCAGGCTTCCTGGGGGGCGGCGCTCCGAACCCGACCAGCGTCGTTAGCTTGGACGCCAGCGTCATCGACGTTGCTGCCGGCGGCTTCCACACGTGCGCGGTGCTTACGACTGGCAACGTGCAGTGCTGGGGCTACAACTCGCTGGGCCAGCTCGGCGATGGCACCACAGCGGACGGCGGCACACCGGTTGACGTTACGGGGCTTTCAGGCGTAACACAGGTCTCGACCGGCGAGTCGCACACGTGCGCGGTCACGAACGGCAGTAGCGTAAGATGCTGGGGCGCGAACGACGCCGGCCAGTTGGGCGACGGCACGACAATCGATAGAACGACGCCCACCGACGTCGCCGGACTGACAAGCGGTGTCGCGCAGATCTCGGCCGGCGGCTACTCCACCTGCGCGCTCACAATGAGCGGAGTGAAGTGCTGGGGTGACAACTCATGGAGTCAGTTGGGCGACACGCAAGCCTGCGGCGAACTCTGCACAACCGCTGTTGGTGTCACCGGTCTCGGCAGCAACGTGACAGAAATTGATTCCGGCTTGTGGCACTCCTGCGCAATCGCTGTTGGCGGCGCTCTTACGTGCTGGGGATCCAACTACACCGGGCAGCTTGCCATCGGAGTGAGGAATCCGAGCGCCAACCCGGGACCTCAGCCGCCGGTCAGCGTGAACCTCAAAGCCCCGATAACCGCAACGCCTCCACCGCTCGCCACGTCGACTCCAACCCCAACCCTTGCTCCGGGGCAAACGCCCGCGCCGACAGCAACACCCTTCGGGGCGTGCGGCGAGCCACCTAACGTTGTCACAAACGGGCCACGCGTGGGAGCCACAACAGATAGCTCAGCAAATGTCTGGATACGCGCATGCCAACCGGCCAGCGTGACCATCCAATACAAGAGCGCGGCGAGCGACTGGAGCACTGCGCAATCGGTCGGTCCGATCAGCACCGACACGGATGCCGACAACATCGCCGTTCTTTCGCTCAACAACTTGTCGCCGAGCAGCGAGTACGACTACCGGTTGCTCGTCAACGGTCAGATGCTTGCGCGCCCGCTCGAGGGTACGTTCCGTACCATGCCGCCGGAAGGAGAAGAGGCGGCGTTCTCGTTCGCGTTCGGTACGGACATGCACCTGGGGGATTTCCCCATGCAAACGATATTGAACAGCGTGCTGGCCCGCGATCCCGCCTTTGCGGTGATCGGCGGTGATACGGTACTGTCTGAAATCTTCCAGGTGCCGGGGGTCTCCCGCGCTGCATACGAAACGATGTACAGTCTGGCGCTGAGCGACCCCCACGTGCGGAACTTCCAGGCCAATGTCCCGACAATGATGCTCTGGAGCGATCACGAGATATACAACGACTGGGACCACCGGACAAGCCCGCCCTATCCGTACGCGCGCTTCGCCTTCGACGAGTACATGGGCGCAGCGAACCCGCCGCCGCGCAATGCCGCCGGTGTGCAGTACACGTTCAGCGCCGGGGACGTGGAGTTCTACGTCACAGACGACCGGACGTTCCGCAGCCCCGGCGAGAAGCCGGATGGACCGGACAAGACCATGCTGGGAGCGGAGCAGAAGCAAGATCTCAAGAACTGGCTTCTCGCGTCCAGCGCACGCTTCAAGTTCATCGTCTCAGACGTTTGGTGGAACGACTTCTCCGGCCACGCGGCGGTTGGCGAATCGTGGCCGGCTTACGCCACGGAGCGAAATGAAATCTTCGACTTTATTCGCGATAACAACGTCCCGGGCGTTGTCCTGCTTTCCGGCGATGAGCACGCGACAGGCGTCTTTCGCCTTGCGCCGTGGGGACTGTACGAAATCGCCTCAGGTCCAATGAGCTGGACACCTGGCGGCGCGCTCAGCCCGGACCCGCAGATTCTCTACACGGTGGGCAACACCCGCCTGTTCGGCATCTTTGACGTCGATACGACGGCGTGCCCGGCGACGCTTGGCGTGAAGCTGTACAAGGAGACGAACCAACTGCTCTACACGCTGCCGCTCACCGAACGCGACCTCGGCGCGGACGGCGACGGCAACGGCCTGGTGCCGTGCGAAGAAGAGCCTGGTCCGAGTCCGACTCCAACGCGAACTGCTGCGCCGACGCCGACGCGAACCCCGACTACGCAGGGGCTGCCGGGCGACGCGAACTGCGATGGCACGGTCAATAGCATCGATGCGGCGATCATCTTGCAGGGGACGGCCGGGCTGCTGGCAAGCGTGCCTTGTCCGCAGAACGCAGATGTGAACGACGATGGGCAAGTGAACTCGATCGACGCATCGCTCGTGTTGCAG
>JBKKBW010000280.1:0-6033 GCA_046713635.1 Dehalococcoidia bacterium | reverse complement strand
GTGTACCGGTTCGCGCTCCCGCAGCGTGTCGTGTACAGCGTCCGGATCGCGCTGATATCCCGGGTCGAGCGCGGTAGCCGCAACGCCTGTTGGTACGCTAGGTTTACTCGCTGAAGTCACTTCTCGCCCCCGTGCGCAGCGTTGCTGATTAGTGGAAGGCTAGCAGATCGTTTGTTCGAGCAATACCTTGGCCCTGGGCCAAACGAACACCGGCCGGAGCGAGCGAGGCGTCGCGATGTGCGTGCGGACAGACGGCGACACGCACCGTCAATCTGAATTCTGGCGACATTTAACAGACGTTTGACGGCTTCAGTATAGGTTCATAACTGTCAGCCGCCATAATGAAGTCGAACCTCCTACAACAGAAAAAAGCGGCACCGCGAGTAAGGCTCCCCCTCTCGCGGTGCTTGCTATCTAGGGAACTCGCGGTCTCCATGAAGTGAACGATTGCGACGGCCGTCCACGCGGCCGCAGTTGCGGTCGCGAGCGCAAGGATGAGCGCGGTCTTACCGGCGCGTTCTGGTGTCATTGGCGAGCTACTAAGACGAGATAGTGTCCCGCTCGAATCAGGGATCGCCTGGTTCGGACTGTCATCGACTCCCTGCGGCGCGGCCGTTGTAGGCAGCCCGGCATGGACTAAGGACGTTGCATCTACGCTGCTGACCGTACACTGTCGGCGGTGGGCTCAGCCTCTTGCGGCCGAAGCCCCTCGTTGAGGATTGCTAGGGCGAGTTGCGCTTGGGCTTTCGTCTGGCCCGGCGTGAACTCCAATCCGATTGATTCGTGGCCATCTCCCTCGAAATGGTGCCAGCGCGTCTCGGCACCGAGTGACAGCACTGAATCCGTCAGCCCGATCTCCAGTTCGCGGCGACCGACGGGAACAAGATGAGGCTCACCTCGGTTTTGGCAGGAGACCTGTACGCCGGTGAGTGAGATCTCGGTGATCAGGCAGTGCCGTCCGTCTAGTACGGCCGCCAGCCCGATGGGGAAGCGAGCGGCCGCCCGTCGCTGAGGTGCGTACTTCAGCGACGACACGCGCCGAATCGCAATTCCGATGAATGCGAGATTGAAGACCAGCCAGAACACTGCGCCATATGCGAACCAACGGCTTTCATATTCCACCGGGGTGAGTCCATCCAGCGTTAGCAGAAACCACACGAAGGCCGCGCCGCACGTTAACCCCAGCGCTAACAGAAGTGGCGGTGGGCGAGGTCGCAAACGATCGGTTTCTGACTCTCGACCCTTCGGCGTAACCTGAAATCGCATCTTCGTTGGCCAGACAATCGTGAGTGTGGCTGCCACGCTCGGCGCCATTCGGATGATATCGAACACCACAGACAGCACGAAGCGGTGGTAGCCGCGGCTCAGCAGGCGCAAAGCCATCTGTTGTAGCCCGAACGTTATGCCAAACGCTGCTAGGAACGTCAGCGGCTGGGTGCGTATCGGCACACTCCCCGTGAACAGGACCGCGATTGGAAGAAGAATGTATGCCAGCGTCCGCCACGCTTCGAACCACCCGAAGAGTGTTGCCCCATACGAGATCCGTTGCGGCAGCGAGAGGCCGGAAACGACGAGCGGGTTCTCTTTGCGCAAGACCTGCATCGCGCCCGTGCCCCAGCGCAGACGTTGTAGCTGGTACTGCTGAGCCGTGTCGGCAGCGAGGCCGCGCGCAAGCACTTCGTTGTGGTAGACGGTCTTCCAGCCGCGTCGATGAAGCCGAATGGTCGTGTGGATGTCCTCCGTAATCGTTTCCGTTGCCACGCCACCGACGTCCCGAAGGGCCGCCACGCGAACGACCGCTCCGGTTCCGCACCAAAAGGCGCCGCCCCACCGGTTCTTGCCCGGCTGAATCACGCGATAGAAAAGCTGTTGCTCGTGGAAGGCGCCTCGTGCTTCCTCGCTGTCGCTGTGCTCAAACGAATGGATGTTGTAGAAGTCCTGCGGAGTCTGTACTAGCGCGATGTGCGGGTCCTCGAAGTACCCAAGGGTCCTTTGCAAGAAGCCCGGGGTCGCGACGTGATCAGCGTCCAGGATCGCAACGAACTCGGTCTGGACAGTACGGAGGGCGTGGTTGATATTGCCGGCCTTTGCGTGGTCGTGCTCGGAACGGGCTAGATATCGCGCGCCGAGGACTTCTGCCAGCTCGCGGATCTCTGCGCGATTGCCATCATCGAGGACCCACGTTTCATGGGCTGGTTGCAGGCCAACGGCTGCGGCGATCGACGGGATCAATATCTCGCGGCTCTCGTTATATGTAGGTATCAACACGGCAACTTGGCCCGGATGCAAGCGCTTACCAAGGCCATCGACCCGCGGTCTCCTTCAGCAACACTGGTTTCGGCACCCTGGGGACTGAAGGACAGATCGCCTTCGAGATCCCGCCCGCACCGTCGGACGGCGCCGTAGCGACCGCCACGTCATGATCTGGCGACAGCAATGGTGCCGTACCCGGGTAATTCGAGAGGCTCTCTGCTGGAAGACTCGGTAGAACTACCTACATCACTAAGTCAGCATAGCGATGGTGCCAACGCGGGCCGACACGGAAGAAACAAAATCCGCGAGCTCTTCGTTGAAGCGCAGCGGTTCCTCCCAGAACGGCGCGTGTCCGACTCCTGGATACACGGAGATCGCCGCATCACGCGCCGTCGACGCGATGTGGTGCCCGGTGTGGACCTTCACGACCTCGTCCGCTTCTCCATGACTGACCAGCACAGGCACAGTTATCTGGGCAAGGATGTCGTCGTTTTCCAGCACACGGCTGAAGAGCGCCAGGCGAACACGCGAAGGACATAGTAGATTTGCTCCGAGCATCATCATCTCTTCCTGGAGCGGAAGCGAGCGCAAGAAGCAGCCGCGGACGAACGCGCGCATAGCACTTGTCGCCTCGTCAGCATTCTCGCTGAAGACTGTTCCCGCCACGGAGCCTTGATCCGAGGGCAAAAGCCCGTTCCAGCTATTGCCGAGGAACTCGTACGGCGTCTCGATCCCAAGGTCGGTCGCCGCGCTCACATAGCAAAGACCAGCGAGGCGCCCCTCGCCAAAGTGGCGGAGGTAGTCGTTCATAATCAGTCCGCCATAAGACCATCCCACAAGCACCGCCTTGTCGACCGACCGTGCCTCTAACACCGCCTGCACATCTTCGGCCCAATTGCGCGGGTCGTCGTAGCCATCGAAGGGCTTGTCCGAATCGCCGTGACCACGGATGTCCATGGCGATCAGCCGAAACCGTTCGGCAAGTGGCGAGGCGAGTTGCTTGGACCAGCAGAGATGACTCTGGGACCAGCCGTGAACAAAGAGGATTGACGGCCCCGTGCTGTTCCCTCCGTCCAAGACATTAAGGCGAACCCCGTTGTTTCCCTTGATCGTATGAGCCTTCATTATCTTCATCTTCCTCCATGTCTACTGCGATTGGTTTCTATGCTAGGTATACGGGCAGAAGGCGTCGGAAGGCGTCTAGAAGAATCGTCATTTTCTCAGACGAATTTGGCCGTGAAACGTGCGTAGAATTACTTATGGCGCCCATGATCGCGCGCGCCGCCATACGCGTCAGGGAAAGAGATTCACCTTAACAGCGAGGGTCGCGGCAGCGGTCCGATTGCTGCAGCCAGTCTTATTAAGGATCTTCTTGACGTGATTGCTTACGGTGCGCACGCTCAATGAAAGCGCTTCGGCGATCTCGCGATCCGTCTGCCCAGTAGCGATGTGTCTAAGCACTTCTAGTTCCCGCTTGCTGAGACCATAAGACCTAATCGGATTGGTCGGCGGGGCCGTTGATGGTGTGGTGGCGAGGAAACTCCTCAACTCTTCTTGAAACATCGGCCAGGCGGGTTCGTCCTCCAGCAGGATGTGGTTTTTGCTTGGGAGGGAAACGAATCTCGCCCCCGGGATTAGAGCAGCGAGGCGCCGGCCCTGCTCGAAGGGCACGCGGGCATCATCCCGGCAGTGAAAGACCAATGTTGGCACTCGAAGCTTCGCGGCGCTGACCGAAACGTCGATGTCCCCAACTTCAGCCTGATACCTGGCGGCGCTCTCCGGCGAGCTCGACATGCGTTCTAGATCGTTGAACCAGTTCATCTGCTCAGCGGTGGCTTCGGGCATGAACTGGGAGGTGAAGACTTGGCGAAACGCCGGGTTCTGGCTTCCCCATCCTGTTCGGATCAGCGTGATGAGGGCTAGGTGCTCATCATTGGACTGTCCGCGCTTGGCCCATCCCTTAGCGTAACCGCCGACGATGATGAGGTGGGTGACTCTTTCTGGGTGGCGTGCGGCGTACTCGACTGCAATCGCGCACCCCTGAGACATACCGAGTAGGGCAAAAGTCTTGAGCCCGAAGGCGTCTACAACGCTCTCCAGGTCGGTTACCCAGGTCTCGAATGATATGGTCGAGACATCCCGGTCGGATAGGCCGCATCCTCGCTGATCGAAGCGAATGAATCGGCGATTTCGTGCTAGTTCCTCCCACCAATGACGCCAGACCGGGCTCTCGTTGTCCATCGCAACATGGCTGAGCCAGGTGGGTGCTTTGACCAGCGGAGGTCCGGAGCCTATGCTCGCGCACGCGATCCTGACTCGGTCTGGGCTGGTTACGAAACGAATCTCCTGGTCAGTCATCCGTGCGCTCCGGTGACGGGGATAGTGCGCGTCGATTGTATCGCGCTTCGCCGAGACCAGGCTGCGTGGGAGCCCTGATCTTCCCGATTAGTGTCCAGGTGATATGACCTAATTGACGCTCCCAGTGGCAAGTCACGCCACGTCGCCAAATCTGGGCCGGTGGCTGGCTGCCGGCGTACACTCCCTACCAGAGGCGCTAGACGGCGACCGACCTGCGGGCGAGTTGGCCATATGACACTAAAGTGGGGATAGTGTGTGCTACCCGCAGTCGTGGAAGTACTGCTGCACCGAGTGCAGTATGTCACCGACGCGCTGCAGCCCGTTGGGTGAACCAAGGTTCCGGTCAGTGTCTGGATTGTAGTCCGGGTTGCCGCTGTCGACGAAGTACTGGTTGACGACGAGCAGAATGTCATCGATTCGGTTTACGCCGTCGTTCGTCGGGTCGAAATAGCTCCGGTGGCTGAGCCGGGCGGGACAGCCGCCGGCTTCCCAGCCCGTCCCGGCAGTGAGCGCGGGCGCGCGCCCCCGCGGCGCGTGCGCCTGGTGGTTCCCACGATCGAGCGGGCCGGCGACTGCGAGGACGAGGACGAGCGAGCCATCACGGACGGTGATGCGAGCGAGGTCTGCGATGCCTGGCTCGCCGGAGTCGGTGAATATCCACTCAGCGGAAGCGCCTGGCCTGCCATTGAGTCTGCCTGTACCCCTCCCTTCGTACGTGTCGAAGTCTGCGCCGGGCGGCTGCGGGTGAATGCCCGGAGTGTCCGTGCAGGAGGCGAAGGTGAGCCGCTCTAGGTGGAAGCGGTTGCCGCGCCAGTTGATCTCTAGACTATCTGGCCTACCCGTCGCGTCGCAGTCCAACCGGAAGCCGTGCGTGACGCGAGTCCCATCATCGTCAAAGACGCTGCCGCCGCCGGTCATGAACCCGGCCGCGCTTGCTGGCACGCCGGTTGGGGTGTGCGTCGCTGTCGGCGAGGGCGTGCGGGTCGCGGTGGGCGTGTTTGTCGCAGTTGCTCGAAGCGGCGTATTCGTGCGAGTCGCGGTCGGCGTGGCCGTATCGGTAACAGGCGGCGTGTTGGTTGCTGTGGCTGGCGTCCCCGTCGGCGTCGGTTTCAGGCCGGGGTCGGCCAGTGTCAGGACCGCGTCGATACCTGAGGTCTTCACGCCTCCGCTGACCTGCACCGGGTCGGCGGAAGCTTCGTCGGGCTGGTTGTCATACCACTCGCTGCGGTGCGTGATCGGTGAGGAGATGTCCCTGAACACGAGTTTGTAGTCCCCGACGGGAAGGAACCCGATGCTGTACCGGCCCAACGTGTTCGTGAAGCCGTCGCAACGCCCGCTGTTTCCAAGCTGAACGCAGACACTCGGCAGAGGCTCGCCAGTGATCTCGTCCGTGACGGTACCGTTGATCGAGCCGCGCGGGAT
>JBKKBW010000279.1:0-1993 GCA_046713635.1 Dehalococcoidia bacterium | reverse complement strand
GCTGTATCCCGCCCAGGCGCCAAAGGCCACACCTCAACTAGCGCTCGCCGTGGTGACCGCCAACTTGGCGGTCCAGAACGCGGAGGGCGACGGCGTGGACGCCCGAGGGTGCCCCCGCACGCTGCTCTGGCGTCTGCAGGCCAAGACCTACCTACTAGTCTCGCTCCACAGAGTCGGTATCCCTCGCGGCCTATAGAACCTGCCGCGAGCCCGAACGAGTAGTTCGTCTGTGGGGGCATCTCCGCAGGCTACGTCGGTTTGTTGCATGCCCACCATCGTGCAGCAGATCCTGCGATCGAGGTAGGGCGC
Organism: Dehalococcoidia bacterium; assembly: GCA_046713635.1. Lineage (GTDB taxonomy): Bacteria > Chloroflexota > Dehalococcoidia > DSTF01 > RBG-16-68-14 > JBBDXS01. The sequence continues at coordinate 1,684 of JBKKBW010000279.1, read as the reverse complement.
CGCGCGCCGCGCGACTTCTCGGGTGAAGGAGCAGTTGGGCCGTTCGCGGGGCGTCCTCCCACAGGGTCCTCGGTGCGTTACCGCCGGCGTCCGGGTTGCCCGCTCACCCAGGCGCTTGTAGCGCGGCATCCAAGCGGCGGTACTCGTCGACGAGCGGACGCAGCTCGCTCAAGCGCGTGCGCTGTCGGCTCAGATTGGACGAGCCGCGGGCCCTCTCGACGTGCCGTTGCCGTTCGTACGGGTGCTACGAGCTCAAGACTGCCGGAACCGTCGAACAGGGGCAGTGTCGCCCTTGCGTTTCCGAGGCCGTCGCCGCCGGACACACGGGTGTGGATCCGCACCCCGCAACGGAAGCCTGGCGATTTTCGCGAAGGCCGCTTGCTTGTGCGCGTGCGAGCCATCTAGCTAGGCTGCCGACATGGCTCGTCGGATGCATTCCGTAGCCACGCAGCTTGTGTCCCAGTCACGCGACGCTGCCCTGACGGCGGTCCAGGTATTCAACAACCCCCTCGTCAAGTTCAAGTCCGAGACTTTCATCGTGCTGATGAACATCGCTTGGACGTACGTTCTGCATGCACACTATCGACGCGCGGGCGTCGAGTACCGGTACCACCGGAGACGCGGGAAACGTCGCTTCTACGATCGAACCGCTGACGGCAGCTTCAGGTACTGGGACTTGACGAAGTGTTTGGCCGCGCCAGACTGCCCATTGGATGCACCTACGAAACAGAATCTCCTCTTCCTCATTGGCCTCCGAAACGAGATCGCGCATCATATGAGTCCTGCACTCGATGGCTTCGTGAGCGCTCGTTATCAAGCCTGCTGCTTGAATTACAACCAGTATGTCAAGCTGCTGTTCGGCGAGAAGTATGGGATTGATCGAGTTCTCGGGTACACCCTTCAGTTTCAGAGCCTCTCGCGCGAGCAGCTCTCAGCACCGAGAGACGCGGAGCTGCCAGCAAGCGTGCGCTCGTTCATCGCCCGTTTCGACAGCGAGCTAAGCACGGAGGAGCTAAATAGCGACCGGTTCGCGTTCAGAATGTTCTTCGTTCCGAAGCTCGTAGGCAAGCCCGGTCAGGCAGACGAGGTAATCGAGTTTCTCAAGCCTGACTCGGAGATCGCGCAGAACATCAACCGCGCCTACATCACACTCAAGGAAGTCGAACGGCCGAAATACCGCCCGGGACAGATCGTGCAAATGATGCGCGACGAGGGCTTCGCTGATTTCTCGATGCATTGGCACACGGAACTCTGGCGCGACTTGGACGCCAAGTCTTCCGGAAAGGGTTGGGGCGTCGAGGTTGCCGATACGTGGTACTGGTACGCGAGCTGGATCGACATCGTCCGCGACCACTGTCGCAACCACGCTGACGAGTATCGATAACGCCCTCGGCTTGGGGAGGACCTTCAACCACCGGCATGGGCCTCGCTCGGCACCCGAAAAGGCCTGCCGGACCCACGCCACACCGATCGCCGTGATGTGGTGCCCGGCGTTGTCGATGCCCGATCGGTAAACGGACGTGCTTCCCATGTCGGCCTGCCCGAGACGGCGTTGGAGGACCCTTAACGGCAGGCTCTCCCTCGCCTCGCCATCTCAACAACAGCCTGCGCGTGACGCAACTGGTGCGGGCGAAAGCGGCCGCCGAACACCGGTGTTGGCACCGCTGCCATAGCTGCTGGCGGA
>JBKKBW010000278.1:0-2931 GCA_046713635.1 Dehalococcoidia bacterium | reverse complement strand
GCCTCCTCCAGGGTCGAGAGGCGCGCCGCCGAAGACGCGGCAGCCTCCGCCGACTCATCAATATCACGGCGATGGCTCTCGATCGCGCTACGAATCGCCTCCGCCCAGAACAGCATGTCGGCGCCGGTGTCCTCGCTTCGTGCGGTCGCGAGCGCAAGCGCAATGTCGGCCAGGGTCTCGGCGTCGATCGCGAGCGTCGAGAGGCGTTGAGCGATCCCCTCTCCGTCAACGAGTGCTCGTCGCAGGTTGGCGTCAAACGCGGCGAGCGCCTCGTCCAGCTGACGCCACGTCACAGTTTGCGTTCGGCGACCCTCGCGCAACCCGCCCGCCTCTTCGCGCATGAGTTCGAACGCGTCTGCAACACCGGCAAGACGGCGCACGTCCGTGAGCGGGTGAATGGCCCATTCCTTGCACACATTGGCGAGGGCGATGAGATGCCCGGCCAGATTGCCGCTGTCGACGGAGGATATATATCGGGGATCGAGCGGCCGAAGAGTCCGCGTGTCGTACCAGTTGTAGAAATGACCGCGGAAGCGTGCGAGCCGGTTCATGGTAGAGAGAGTCGCCTCTAGCCGTTCGATCGCATCGATCGTTCCCGTCCATCCCAAGTCGCGGGCGCTCACCACGGACAGGAGATAAAGGCCGAGGTTGGTCGGCGAAGTCCGATGCGCCAGTACCCCCGCCGGATCTTCCTGAAAATTGTCCGGCGGCAGCATTTGATCGGCCGGAGTCACGAAGGTCTCGAAGAACCGCCAGGTCCGCCGGGCGGTTAGTCGCAGTGTCCGGGCGTCGCCATCGGAAATGGAGAGTCTGTTCGTCACGGGAGAAGATCGGCTTATCCAGCGCGCGACCGCCGGCGACGCGATCCAGAGCGCAGCGAACGGCAAAACCAGCGGCCAAGTCCCCGACCCCCAGGCCAAAGCGACGATCACTGCCACAACCGCGATGATGACCGCACCGGCCATGCGGCGATAGAAGCCCAAAAAATCGGGCTTCGGACCGATCGCTGCCTGCGCCGCGGGAACCCACTCGAGGAGGTGCCGCCTGGTAACGAACAGCCGGGTCAGGGTTCGGGTGATCGCGTCGCCCATCAGCCACGCCTGATGCGCAAGGGAGATGACCGTGAGCACCGACTGGCCGAGAGCGCGACGGAGATCGGCGCCGAGCGCACCGAGATGACTCCGCGCGGTGACTCCCCTTTGCCCTGGGACGACGGCAGCGAAAACGGGTATCAGGGTCGGGAGCACAATAGTCGCGAGTACGAAGAAGGTCCAAACTGCCGAGACGTTGAAGGACAACGCCCAGCCTGCCAGTAAGGCAAGCACGGCCGCTGGGGCCGACAGCGTGCGCCGTAGATTGTCGAGCATCTTCCAGCGGCCGATCGCCGGGATTACAACACGCTTCCAATCCGTGTCGGTTATCGGGCTGCGACCCAAGATCCAGGGCAGCAACTGCCAATCGCCGCGCGCCCAGCGGTGGTGACGTAGGGCGGCGACGTCATAACGGGCGGGGAACTCCTCGACGACCTCGACGTCGGAGGCGAAACCGGCACGCGCGAACACGCCCTCGAATAGGTCGTGGCTCAGCAGCGTCGAGTCCGGAACCCGGCCAGCAAGCCCGGCCTCAAAGGCGTCGACCTCGTAGATACCCTTGCCAGCATATGAGCCTTCGCCGAACATATCCTGGTACACGTCGGACACGGCGGAGGCATAAGGGTCGATGCCGCTCATGCCAGAGAAGACTCGCTGGAATAGCGAGCCCTCGCTGCCTATCGGTAGTGACGGCGTGACTCGCGGTTGCAGTACTGCGTAGCCTTCGACGACCCTGCCGGCGTCGGCGTCGAAGCGCGGCCGGTTGAGCTGGTGCGCCATCTTGCCGATCAGCTGGCGAACCGTGTCGCGCGGAAGTCTCGTGTCGGCGTCGAGCGTTACGACGTAGCGAACATCAGCGGGCACGACGCAAGGCTGCTGGGCCGTCGACACGAAAGTCGTGTCGGTCGCGCCGCGCAGCAGTCGGTTCAACTCGTGCAGCTTACCCCTCTTACGCTCCCAGCCGATCCAACGTCCTTCCCCTTCGTTCCAGACTCGCCGGCGATGGAACAGCAAGAAGCGGTCACCACCGGGCAGGGCGCCGTGGCGCTGGTTCAGCCTTGCGATGCCTTCCGCTGCCGCTGCGAGGAGAGCCGCGTCGCCTTCCGCGTGCTCGGTGATGGCATCGACCCAGTCGGAGACCATTGCGAAATGCAAGCCGCCTTCCGGGCTGGCAAGATAATGGATCTCCAGCCGCTCGATCTGCTCCTCGATCACCTCACGTGTTGTCAGAAGCGTCGGCACCGCGACGAGCGTGCGCAGATGTGAGGGCACGCCATCGCGGAGGGCCAAGGTGGGCAGGAGCGTAGCGCCAATGCCCCGTGTCACCCCGCGGTTCACCAGCGCGACAGCCGCGTCGATGGCGGGAATCGCACCCACCGCGCCGAGCAAGATGAGCCACGGCCCAGAGAGTCCCATTGAGGCGAGCGCAAAAAGCGGTAAGGCGAGGAGGACGCCAGCGGCGACAGCGACAGCGCTCACATAGGAACCGATGCCAAGCGCCCGGCTCCACCGTTTGAGCCAAGTATTAGGCGGCGGCCGGAAGCCGATCTGCGCTTCAAACACGCGGCGACCTTCTGCGAGGAGATGATAGCCTGGATCGCTCCCGCGCCCCTCCACCATGCCCGGCCCGGCGCATGCAGCCTGCTCCGCCGCCAGCACGGCGCGGCGCGCGATATCAATCTCCGCGCGGTTCGAACCGCGTGCCAGCTCCTCGATGGCGCTGCGGTAAAGATTGCGCGTCGGGAAATCCATCTCGAGAAAGTCGCTGGCGGCGAGTACGTCGTCGACGAGGCTGACGCGCTCGAATAGTTCCCTCCAATCGACGTCGGAGATCATGCGC
>JBKKBW010000277.1:0-3159 GCA_046713635.1 Dehalococcoidia bacterium | reverse complement strand
CCCTGACGCTGCGATGCTCTTCGTCTTCCGCAAGGACGGCGACGAGTCGTTCTTCATGAAGGGTATGCAGTTCCCCCTCGACTTCATCTGGATCGACGCCAACAAACGCGTTGTCGTCCTCACAGCGGACGTTCCGGCACCCGAGGACGGAGCGGTCGACAGGTCGTTGCCAATTCTACGTGCTGGCCAGCCTATCGCCTACGTACTCGAAGTCAACGCAGGCCTGGTGACGGAGCTGGGCATCAGTGTTGGTGACGCGGTAACGTTCGAGCCGGAGGTTGATCGAAGTCGTGCGGAGTAGGCCTGCCCTGTTCAGGTGGATATCGCTGCTGACTTGCGCAGCAGTCATCTTCTCTGCATGCGGCGGGTCGAACGGAGCGGATGACCCAACTCCGGCGCCGACGCCCTCGCCACTCGCGACGGCCGATCCAAACTGTGCGTCTCCGGGCGGCGGCGCGGCGGAGAGCGCGCTCCAGAACGGCGGCTTCGAGGCAGGGAGCGAAGGATGGACATCGCTCGCTACGCAGGACTGGGGGCGCCCGTTCGCCGTCAGCCGAGCGCAAGCCCACTCCGGCGTGAACAGCGCGTACCTTCAGCTCCGCTCAGAGGACGGGGGCGACACGAAAGTCTACGGCGTTGTTCAGGAGCTCGGGCCGGGAGAATTGCCGGAGATGCTCTCCGGCTACTACTTCGTCGAACATTGGGAGCAGGGCACCCCGAAGCAGTACCTCCAGTTCGTCGTCATCGTCACCGGAGCGTCGAATATTCCCCAGGAGGTGCGGGACCTGGGCGCGAACAACCACCAGATCCGCTACATCCTCGCTGGCGTCGATGCGCAGCCGACCGACATCGCGAACTCGCGCTACGTCATGGTCTCGACGGAGCAGCCGCAGATCGGCCAGTGGGTGCGCTTCGAGCGCAATGTGCGCCAGGACTTCTGCGCGCTGTGGGGCAACCTGCCGGCCGGCTACAGCGGCATCCGCGTCCTCTTCGAGACGCGCTGGGACGAGCGCGAAGACACCGCCGCGCCTTCAACCGCCGATGTTTACTACGATGATCTCTACTGGGGCCCGGCGGCAGGCGCGCTGGACGACCCTGAGGGTTGAAAACCCTCAGCTACACCGTCCCGACGCCTGGCCGAGTGTCGACCTTTTGCTGCCGCCAGGGGCCGCGCTCAAGGTGACACGAAGCTCGCGGGTCAGGAGATGCCTCGCTCGCGCTCGCCGATTGGCGAGCTTTGCGGCTCGGAATGACAAAGTGCCCCTAAGGAGCGGGCGCAACGTCTATCGGAATCGTGACCTCGTCAGCATCCGCTCGCACGAGGAGCTCCCACTGTCCCGCGACCGGCACGACGATGTTCATCGGATAGTAGGACCCGGGCAAATCGCTTCCGGCCGGGAAGGGCGGCGAGTTCTGGCCCTCGAAGGTGACCGTCTGCTGTTCTCCGTCGTCGCACGACACGCACGTTGCAGTGACGCTCAGCGCCGGTTCGTCATAGCCGTTCGTGATTCGGAAGAGGACAGTGTACGGCTGGCCCGCCATCACCGAGGCGAAGTCGTCGGCTGTGCGCCAGAAGATCGGTGCTTCGCCGCCTTCGTTTGGGATGCCTGGCCCGCCGGTCGACGTTGCAGGTGGCGTGGTGGCGTCAGTCGAGGTAGCCGTTGTTACCCTCGTGGGTATCTCAAACGTCTCGGGATAGGGTGTTACGGACTCTCCGCCGCCGTCGCCTCCGCACGCGACAACAGCGAGCAGCGTGGCAGACACGAATGCTAGCGTGGCGAATCGTACGCGTCGCATGACTACACGATCGGCGCGACTATGAGGTACGCCGCAAACGCCGCGAGCGCTACGCCGGTCAGCCTGTGTACGTTCGGTATCATCGCCATGATGCGCTGGTTCCAGTCTACTAGCTCCGCTGTGCCTGAGTATGGCGCGCTGGAGTAGATGCTGACCGCGCGGGACGCGCCGTAGATGAGGCCGGCCAGTGCGCCATAGATGGGCTCCCCGGATACGACCAGCCACGCCAACAAGATCGGGAAGCTGGCGTACGGTACCCGCGTGAACACGCCGAAGCCCACCGTGCCCCCAAAGATGACCGCGCTTCGGTAGAAGCCTTCGCGCACCCAGCCTGCCGGCACCTGCCAGTCGCGGCCGGGAACGGGCAGCCTGATGTACCCTGCTTCGCTCAGCGCGTACAGCAGCGTTACGACGCCCAGGACGAACGCGAACGGTGTCTGCGCGACCGGGGCGACGGCGAAGACGATCGCACCCACTGTCGCGAAGACAGCGCCCAGCGCCGTGCCCGCGAGGATCATCGCGAGCGCGTACACGGTCGCCCGAAGGAGCCAGCGCCGGTGGGTCCGAGTCCCCTCAACGAAGGGAGCGATCGTATAGATCGCGTTGTACCCTCAGGCGCTGCAGGTCTGGGCGAGCCCAACGATCGCGGCCAGCCCCAGCCCGAGGGCGAAGGCGCCGGTTTCCCACGAGAGGCCGGCCGTCGCAAGCGCGAAGACCAGTCCCACGAGGAAAGCGCCGCCCAACAGCAGACCGCGTCCCGGTTCATGGAGACCCAATGTGTGTGCCATGACACGTCTAGTGTAACTAAGGCAGGGCACCGGCCCTAAGGGCCGGCGTCGTCGGCGGTGCCGTTGGGACAGTAGGCCAGGCTGTTGTGGTAGTCGGTGCCGCAGCCGCACCAACCTACGCCGTCGTTCTCCAGGCAGTCGCAGTCGCAGCACGTCGCGCCGTTGGAGGAGGAGACCCAGCACCCGGAAAGGTAGAACTGTGTGAGGATCGCGCAGGGCTTGGCGCAGACGCCGTTCGACCGGCACTTCTCGCACGGGCATGGGCCACCGGGGAACACGCACGTTGTGCCGCTCCCCGCGCTGGCTCCGCGCGCAACGCTTCCCGCCGCAACGCCTGCTAGCGCTCCGAAGATCGTCCCGGCGCTCCGACTGACGAGGCCCCGGCGACTGGTTCGTCGCGCGAGGCCTTCGGAGACGGTGCGAAGTAACGGCACTCGGTCTACGCTGGACAGTTCGCCGGGTTGTTATGGTAATCGGTGCCGCAGCCGCAGTTGCCGCTGAACGGGCTATCAGGACATGTGCAGTCGCAGCAGTTGACGGAGCCGGTCGTCCAGCAACCCGTTGCGTAGTACGT
>JBKKBW010000276.1:0-4900 GCA_046713635.1 Dehalococcoidia bacterium | reverse complement strand
GCGCGAAACCGACGGCGAAGATACCGGTCGTGTCGCCGTCCTGGCCAAAGCCAGTCGCTATCGTGCCCGGATGCAACGAGTTCGCCGTGACGCCGCTCCCCTCGAGGCGTCGCGCCAGCTCTCGCGTGAAAAGAATGTTGGCGAGCTTCGACTTGCCGTACGCGGTCAGGCCGCCGTAGCGTTTCGCCGACAGGAGGTCATCGAAGTCGAGGCCGCTGCGCGCCTGTCGATGCGCGTCCGAGGCGACGACAACAATGCGCGACGGCGCGCTCGCCTTCACGCGGTCGAGCAGGAGCTGCGTCAGCAAGAAATGGCCCACGTGATTCACGCCGAACGTCGTCTCGAAGCCGTCCTGCGTCTCCGCGCGATGTTGCAGCATTAGTCCAGCGTTGTTCACCAGCACATCGAGCCGCTCGTATCGCGCGAGGAAGTCATTCGCGAACCGCCGTATCGACGCGAACGACGCCAGGTCGAGCGACATCCACGCCACCTCGCGGCCCGCGCGCTTGCTCACGTCCGCCGCAGCCGACGCGCCCTTCGCGTCGTCGCGCGAAGTGAACACGACGTTCGCCCCCAGCTTCGCCAACCCGATCGCCGTCTCCTTCCCGATGCCGGAGTTCCCTCCGGTGATGAGTACCGTCTTACCTTCCATCGTCATGATGCTTCCTCCTCCAGCGTGCCGCCTCAGTATATGGCTCGCTCCAACCCCCGTAATTGCTCGCACCCGTGAGATACGATAAATTGCCCTTCGATTCACCGTTCCCGGGCTAGGGGGTTAGGTCACCACATGAACACAGCCGAGTTTCTTACCATTAGCGCCGCTATGGTGCCCGACCGGGAGGCGCTCGTCTCCGGTCCTTCCCCGGAAGGACGCGTCACGTACGAGCAGATGCAATCACGGGTCACGCGCCTGGCGAACGCGCTCCAAGGCCTGGGCGTGAGGCGAGGTACCGCTGTCGCCGTCATGGCGGTGAACTGTCCGCAGTACGTCGAGGCCTACTACGCCGTCGCTAAGCTGGGTGGCGTCTTCGTGCCGCTCAACTATCGAGCCAAGCACGAAGAGCTCGACTACATGGTGAACGCTTCGGAAGCGGAGGTGCTCCTCGCGGCCGAGCGCTATCGCGATCTCGTGTCGACGCTGCAGCCGAAGTTCACCGGCGTACGGGAGTACATCTGCATAGATGGCAAGCCGGACGGCATGCACTCCTACGACGAGCTGCTCAAGTCTCCCGAGGAAGAAGTGTTCGTCGACATCGACGAGAACGACACCTCGATCCTGATGTACACCAGCGGCACGACCGCGCAGCCGAAGGGCGTGGTGCTGACGTACCTTACGCTCTCCGTCTACGTGACGAACACGATGAACCCTGCCGACCCTGGCACGCCGCCGGATGTTACGCTCGTCTCCGTGCCTTTCTATCACGTGGCGGGCGCGACAACGATGATGTCGAGCATTTGGGGTGGCCGGACACTGGCGATCCTCCCCCAGTTCGATCCGAAGGCCTGGCTAGAGACCGTACAGCGCGAGCGCGTCTCGCACTCGTTCGTCGTCCCCACAATGCTCAAGCGAATCATGGAGCACGAGGACTTCGAGAAGCACGACATCAGCTCGCTGAAACTGATCACGTATGGCGCGGCGCCGATGCCGTACGAAGTCGTTCGCAAGGCTGTCGATGTCTTTAGCTGTGGACTCATGAACGCTTATGGCCAGACCGAGAGCACGTCGACGCTCACGTATCTCGGTCCGGAAGACCACCAGATCCCGAAGGAGGACGGCGAGGAGCGCGAGAAGAAGCTGCGCCGGCTCCGCTCTGTCGGCCGCGTGATGGACGACATCGTCGTCGCGATCATGGACGAGAAAAACGAGCAGCTAAACGCCGGTGACGAAGGCGAGATCTGTGTCGCAGGACCGCGGGTCATGCGCGAGTACTACAAGCAGGCCGACGAGACGGCAACAGCTATTGTCGACGGCTGGCTACACACTGGCGATGTTGGATACCTGGACGACGACGGCTATCTGTTCATCACAGGCCGCAAGAAAGACCTGATCATCCGCGGTGGCGAGAACATATCGACAGGCGAGATCGAAGAAGTTGTCTCGCTTCATCCAAAGATCGACGAGGCTGCCGTCATCGGTGTGCCCGACGCCGAGTGGGGCGAGGTGGTCAAGGCGATCTGCGTGCCGAACAAAGGCGAACAGCCGACCGCCGAGGAAATCCAGGCCTACTGCAAAGAGCGCCTCGCCAGCTACAAGACGCCCGCTTACGTAGCGTTCGTCGGCGAGCTGCCGCGCAACCCACTCGGCAAAGTCCTCAAGACAGAGCTACGGAAGCTGCACGGGCAGCCAGATAGTAACTAACGCGCATTACGAACAGTCGTGGAAGTACTGCTTCACGGCATTCAAGATGTCATCGACGCGTTGTAAGCCGTCTGGCGGCCCTGAGTTCCACTCGTCCGGCCCGAATGATGTGCGGTCCGTCGACGTTGTGTAGTTCAGGTTGCCTGTGTCGACGAAGTACTGATCTACAACAGCCAACACGTCATCGATGCGATTCACGCCGTCCCCAGTAGGGTTAAAGTAGTCCCATTGGGACAAAAAGTTTCGCTTGCCGCCAATCATTTGGTTTGCGGCGGCTTCGCGCGCGTCTGGACAGGTATCGCCGTCCGTGTCGTCAGGGTAGGGGGACGGCTGGGCACACGTAATGTCTACTACCTCACCGACCTGCTCGTCCTCAGCGTGTCGGGTTGTGCCGATCTCCGTCACGTGGGTGTGGACCCACACGTTGATCCCATGCAGGAGATCGATCGTCCCATCAGTAGCGCACTGGTAGAACATGAGGCCGACGAGGCCGGTATAGGAAATCGACGGGCTGGTACCCAGGACGTTGCAAGCAGCGTGTCCGAAGTCCTCCATGAAGTAGAAGCTCTCAGCCGCACACCCCGGCCAGACCGAGTCAGGGTCGCTCGCGGGAGTCACGCCACCGCCGAACCCGAAATGGAGCATCAGGCCACGGTACGACGGAACGTCGCCTTGCGAGTTCAAATACTCCCGCACGCGGAACGGTGCGTTCAGCGCGACTGTGCACGAGGTCGACTGGCCGGTACCGGTTCCGCAATCCTCAACGGTGTCGCCATCGACATCGACCTCCATCGAGAAATCGACGCCAGCGTGCGGAGAATGCGCCAGCGCATCATCACCCCCACTCGACGCCAGGGTCAGTCCTGCGAGCGTGAGGACGCTCAGTACTACCAAGGCACCGATCTGTGTCAAACGCGTCATCATCTGCCACCTCCAGCCTCTCTTCCCCAAGTATACCGCGAAAGCGGCCGCGCCGCGTGGCTGCCTATCTACACGCAGGAGTGGTTGTACTGCTTGACGACGTTCAGTACGTCATCAATCCGAATGCGCCCGATCCCAGGCCCAGTTAGGTCCCAGTCTTGCGGGCCCACGTATGTCCGGTCAAAGGCCGGGTGGTACCCCGTCTTTGGGGGCGGTGAGAGTGGATCGCTATACCGATTGATTGGCGCCGTACCTCCTGCGTCGTCGGCATTGTAGCGCTGAACCACTCGCAGAATGTCATCAATAAGGACCCTCTTGTCCCGGGCGGGCACGGTGTTGGCCTGCGGCATGTCAGCGAAGTCCCAGAAGTTGTTCGGGTTGCGCAGCCCGCCGGTCATGACGCTGCTGCCAAGCTCGCGAGATGCCAGACAGCCGTCGTTGTCCGCGTCAGAGTCTGGCGCGCAGTCGATGTTGAGCACATCCGGTCCCGCTTCAACGTTAGTCTTGCCGTTGCTATCAGTGACATTGGTCGTCGCCGGGCCGTGACTAAGGCTTAGCGTTCCGTCCCCGGTGCAGTTGAAGCTCGCGGTGAAGACCTGCCCGGTGAACGATGAGAAAGGAGCGCTTATGCCGATCGTGCATCCCGCGCCGTGAAGCCCGCGCCGTTTGAAGGGGCCTCAAAGGAGCAGTCGGGCCAGACCACGTCTGGGTTGTTCTTGCTCCCCAGGCCTGTGTAGGCAATTGTCACCGTGAGGGCCTCGTACGAACCGCTGCCGATGCCTGTGACTGAGTCCAGGTACACGCTCGCAACGAACGTCGATCCCTGGATGAGAGTGCAGTTACTCTTGGCGTCGCCTGCGGTGCTACAACCGGGGACTGCGAGGCGGTACTCAGGCACGCGTTTGGATTGTTCGCCGACGCTTCGGGCGTGGTGCCCTCGGAGGCGAGCAGATAGGCAACTGCGAAGGTGATAGCGAGAGCACCCGTCCGCGGCTACGCGCAGTCGTGGAAGTACTGCTCCACCGCGAATAAGATGTCATCGACGCGGATCTGCTGGTTGGGCGGCCCCAGGTTCCAATCATCGGGACCCCAGAGTGTTCGGTCATAGATGATGTCGTAGTCCGGGTCGGGCACGTCTTGGAAATACTTGCCGACGACGGCCAGTATGTCATCAACGCGGTTCTTGCGGTCGCCGGTCGGGTTGAAGTAGTCCCACGGATTGAGGAAGTTGCGGCGCCCGCCCAGCTTCTCATCAGGCCCGTTCTCCTGCACGTCAGTGCAGCCGTCTCCATCGGAATCGCCCGTGCCAGACTTCGAGGCGCAGGTGATCCGGAAGAAGTCTCCGGCCTCCTTGTCGCCCTTTAGGATGCCTTTCAGGAAGACACGGAGCGGCTGGCCACTCACTGGTAAACGACTGTAGAAGCTCACCTGGCTGCCCGCGCCTCCCACGAGGTCGAGTTGAGCCAGTCCGGGCTTCTTGCAGACGAAGTGCACGTTCGCGAGCACGCCCGTATAATCGCTCGGGTTTGGCACGACGCCTGACTTGCACGCCAGAACGTACGCGCTTGGCTTGAAGTCCTCAGTCACGAAGTCAGAATCGCAAGGCGGCCACTCGTTCTC
>JBKKBW010000275.1:0-2560 GCA_046713635.1 Dehalococcoidia bacterium | reverse complement strand
GGGGCGCATGGCGATGCGCCCTGTTCTTTACGACGGCGCTTCTCCCTCATACTCCTTCCGCAACGTCTCCTTCCCTTCGCTTTCGCGCTTGCGGATGTCCCAGAAACGAGCCGGGCGCTTCTCGACGAAGGCGGTGCCGCCCTCCTTGCCCTCCGGCGAGTCGAAGAAGTTCGGGTGCATCGCGCTGGAGATGACGCCGAACTCCTGGTAGCCGTCCATCTCTTGATCGAATGCCGCTTTTAGGATTTCCAGGCAGCTCGGGCTGAGTCGCAGCATCTCCTCGCACCATGAGTCGATCTCCGCGTCGAGCTGATCGACCGGCACAACCTTGTTCACCAGCCCCATGCGTTCGGCTTCGTCGGCCTTGTAGCGACGGCAGAGCATCCACATCTCGCGCGCCTTCTTCGCACCTACGACCTTCGTCAGGTACGGCACGAAGAAGCCGTCGGCCGGGCTGCCGACGCGCGGGCCGGCCTGGCCGAAGACCGCGGTGTCGGCGGCGATGGTGAAGTCGCAGCAGTAGGCGAGGTGGTTGTGCCCGCCCAGGCAGTAGCCCTTGACGGCGGCGAGCATCGGCTGGCGCGAGTTGCGCAGCAGGCGGTTCCACGGATAGCGGTAGTAGAACTGCTCGCGAAGGCCCCAGCGCTCCCAATCGACGTCACCGCCGGTGCCGAAGTGATCGCCGGCGCTGGTGAGCACGATCACGCCGACCATGTTGTCGTGGTTGGCGTCGTAGAAGGCGCGGAACATCTCGTCGGCGGTCGTGTTCGTGACGGCGTTCATCTTCTCGGGCCGGTTGATCGAGACGCGCGCGATGCGCCCGGCCAACTCCTCGTGCGACTTCTTCTCGTAGATGATCTCCGCGAAGTCGAGGCCGTCGCCCTCGACGCGCTGCCAGTCGGTCCAGGTCATGTACGTTCTCCTCGCTGCGATACCGTCGTCGTCGCCACGATAAAACAATTCGAATTGAAATCGCATTTTTTATTTTTTTCACATCTAGCTAGCTTCGATTTCGGCTCACTTTTGGCGGCCCTTTTTGGTCGATTTTGGTGCACTCTTCTGCGTTTGCACCGGACAGTCCGAATCTGAAGCTGATTGCGTTCCTTCGCTTCGCTCGAGGACAAGTTTGGAGAAACGCTCCTTTCGATGAGCAACCTCACTCCCTAGACTTCCTGGTCGATGCGCTCAGGCCAGGGTGTGCTAATTACCATGTTCGCTCGGAAAAAAACGCTCTTTCTGTGTATACGGATGATCACCGGCGGGTCCGACCGTGTTTGCGAGCTGGGTACCGGGCGGCGACCATGGGCATAGACTAGTCCAGGCGGGAATTATCTCCAAGCGGGAGATGGCACTCGGGGACGTGTTGAGGCGGTAGAATCGATGCGCTACGCGCCGGCTGACACCGCGCGCTTCTTCTTGACCTTCGTGACCTTCCGGTACACGAGCCAAGTGCCGTTATTCTCTCTAAGGGTCTTCTCGTAATCACGAGTCTCCTTGTCACGCGTCTTGTGATCGAAACTGCCCGTGTACCCAAAGACGCCGATCACCACCTCATGGATGAGGCTCGCAAGCAAGCACTGGCCAAGCATGCCCTGGAATGCCCCGGTTGGGAACAGCTTCCCTGTAGCCAGCTTGACTTCTATTGCAATGCTCGGCTGCTTCCCATCAGCTGACCTGGCGCCTTTTCTGCTCTCATGGCGAGCGACGAGGTCAAAGGCCTGCACCGTACCCCAACCATGAATTGCGCCCCACTCTTTGCTGTCCCCCCACTGTTGCTTCTTTGCCTTGTCACGCCATGGATGCGTGCAGAGTTGCAGTGTAGGCTCCAGCACCTTTCTGCAAACGCATTCAGCAAACCGCCGTTCGAAATCGCCTTCATTGACGAATTTAGTCTCTATGGGCTCGTCTTGGAGAGCGTCGACGAGCTCCTTTACCAAACCACGTCTTTTCATTTGGCTTCTCCTATCAATTTCCCCGGCGAGGTTTTGACTCCCAAATCCGATCAGCTTGCTGTAGCGCTCTTCGACGTGCGTTAGGCGCTCGCGAAACAGCTCCAGCCGGCCGCCCATCCCGTACCGCTCCAGGACCTGTTTAACGCGCGACATGTCCCTGGCGACCTGGCCCGTGATCTCCTCGACCGCGCGGCGCGTACTAACCAGGCAGAGCGCACTACGTAGACCATGGTTCCAGCGGATCGTTTTCTCCGGCTGCCAAAGCGCGGCCGGCCCCGACTCGTCAATCGGTAACAAACGGCCGTTCGGCAGGACTAGGATATTCCCCGTTCCTGGATCGGGCGCGTTGGCCGCCAGCATGTAGCAGAGATACCGCTGCATGTCCGGTAGGTACTGCGTCGCCTGCGCACCGAAGGCTTTCCACACCTGCGTGAACGAGCCGACGTGCTCGTGATAACGCATGACCACATGCGGCTTACCGTCAAGCAGGCAGTACGCCGTGCCCATCTTCACGAGTCCGAACAGCGGCTTGAGTTCATCCATCGCCACCTGGCTCATCGCCCACCGCGTTTTCTTCACTACGCAGCGGATCGGCTCCCCTGATGTGA
>JBKKBW010000274.1:0-1556 GCA_046713635.1 Dehalococcoidia bacterium | reverse complement strand
CATCAGTACCCAGTGGTAGCTGAACATCTTTCCCTGCCACCAGATACCGATCAGCCCGAGCAGCGCGACGAGGGACAGCAACGCGACAGCCTTCGCTTCGTCCCTCCGAAAGAACGCGAACAGCATCGCGGCGATCGCCGGCACGGTTAGGAACGCCGTATTGTGCACGAACTCCGACGTCGCATCGAGCACGAAGCGAATGTGCGAAACGCCGTCCGGCGCGAAGCGATAGCGATTGTAGTCCGCCGTATAGTTGCGCTGGATGTCCAGGTAATCATCCAACACGCCGCCCGCCGCCATGTAGAGGGCGAGCGCCGTTGGAACAACAGCGAAGCCGAGCGCTACGAGCGCGAGACGTCCTAGCGCGCCCTTCATCGACCAGCTTCCCTCGCGCCGGAGCAGCAGCTCGGCGGCAGGAAGCGCGAGCACGAATAGCAGCGTCGGCGCTTTGAACGCGAACGCGATGCTGAGCAGCAGTCCGGTGACGACAGCGCGTAGGCCGGCGTCCTCGCGCGTGTCGTCCGGCAGGTAGAGCGCCAGCGCGAACGCGACCGGCGCGGCCATGAACGCCTCAGTCTCCGCTAGATCGGACGGCTGCGTCCACGCGAGATACGCGAACGCGTAGAGCGCGGCCGCGAACACACCCGCGCGCTCGCTGAAGAATCTCCGGCAGAGGAAGAACATGCCGGACATTCCTGCGAAGACGTTGACGAGATCGAGAACCCGCACGCTCTCCATGTGCTCGCCGGTCAGCGCGAAGGGAACTGCGTAAAGCAGATAAATCAGCGGGGGCTTCTGATCCCAGAAGTCGCGGTAGAGCTGGTCGCCGTCCAGGATCGTCCGCGCGCCCAAGGCAAACCAGATCTGGTCCGTCGCGAACGGCATGATGATGGTCGGCAGGCCGACGGCAAGCACGAACGCCACCGCGCCAATCGATAGCACCAGCCAGCGCGGCAGCGCAGCCACGCGGCTGGAGACCGTGCCGAGTGCGTTGGAGATCGCGGTCATCTGCCGGCTATCCCTGCCCTACGCCATGTAGGGGAGGTCTTAGACCTCCCGCTGCGGCCCAATCGACGCCATCGCCCTTTTCGCTCCAGCGGCTAGCATACCTCTCGTTGACCTCGACCCCGAGCCGCGCCGCGGGCAACCAGTGTCATTCAATCACGTGCCGCCCGCCTCTACACGCTTGTCTTCGTCCCGCCACGCGGCCTCCGTCAGCAGCATCAGCCCGCCGGATACCAAGGAATGCCCGCCCAGGATCACCGGCAACGGCGCTTCCACGGCCGCCTGTGTGAACTCGCGCAGGTACGGGTGTTCGATCTGCTCCGAACAGCCCAAATCCGAGTTGAACCTGTCTGAGCGCGATGCGTCGATAGCCAGGTGCGACAACATGGGCCGCGTATCGATGCACGCCACATCGCCCAGCTCAGCCAGGTGCCGGAAGAACTTGGTCATCCCTACGTCACGCAGATGGAACGCCAGCAGCGAGCGCGCTTCGCCCGGCCCGTCGCGGCCGGCCGCCTGCATGCCGCGTTCTTCAGAGAACAGCCGAATGC
>JBKKBW010000273.1:0-2019 GCA_046713635.1 Dehalococcoidia bacterium | reverse complement strand
CAGATCGAGGCCAAGGCCCTCCGCAAACTCCGCCATCCGTCGCGCAGCAAGAAGCTAAAGGACTACCTGGAGTAACCATGCCGCTCTACGAGTATCACTGCACGAAGTGCCGCTCCACATTCGAGCTGCTGCGGCCGATCGACCGCTCGCCGGAGCCAGCCCCCTGTCCAGCCGGCCATCCGGGCGCGACTCGCGTCTTCTCGCTCGTCGCGGCACGTTCTTGGGCTGGCGGCGCTGCTGAGCAGACACCAGGCGGCTGCGCGTGCGGTGGTGGAAGCTGTGGCTGCGGGCACTAGCTGGGACCGGAATGTTAGGCTTCTGCGCCCTTCCCTTCTGCCGGCAGTTCGCCGGTGATCCTCACCGTTCGAAGACGCTCTCCGCGAGTAAGGCCAAGGAGCGCGCCAGCGCCAATCGATAAGACGATCAGCTCGACTGCCGTCGCAATCGCAACCCAAAGCGTGACATCGTACCAGAACTCTTCGGGAAACATCTGGATCAGGTGATCGCTTCGCGGGTCCAACTGCCAGAGATCGTTGTCGAAGGCGATCAAATGGAATCGCTCGAAGGCAGCGTCAAAGCCCGTGAGCAGAATGACGGCGGCAAAGAGCAAGCTGGCGAGGCTGGCAACGCCAGAAACTAGC
Organism: Dehalococcoidia bacterium; assembly: GCA_046713635.1. Taxonomy (GTDB): domain Bacteria; phylum Chloroflexota; class Dehalococcoidia; order DSTF01; family RBG-16-68-14; genus JBBDXS01. The sequence goes on along the minus strand of JBKKBW010000273.1, from coordinate 1,378 downwards.
ACCTCCCGAGCCAGCCGGCGAAGACTGCGTTCGCGCGCCCAGAGGAACACCATAACAACGTACGCCAAGATGAAGACAACAGCCGCTTCCTGCGCGCGGAACGTGGTCCGAAACAAGCCTTGTACGTCGCGCAGATGCTCAGTCTCGCGTTCGTTGAACAGAGAGACTGTTTCGCCGTTCCGCACCACGCGGATGAGAACGCTGTCCTCGGCGTTGTTGAAGTAGGCCCGAAGCTCACCGCTGGCGCGCAGGAGTTCGGACCGGGAGATCTCCGTAGTCTCACTCGTGTTGTAATGATCGGTCGCGTACTCATAGGTACGCGGCTCGTTCATGACGATGCGCACGTTCGTGGTGATGAGGGCGACAGGAACTGCGATGACGAACAGTAGCGCCGCTAGCAGGCGGACGAAGGGCAAGCACCATCCTCCGGCACGAGCCTAGCCTGGCTCTTGCTCATGCTAGCAGAAGTAACGGCGCTCGCGTACGGGTGCCGTTCTTGTTACGCCTCCTTCATGCCTGGTACCCTGACCGCGCTGAAACAGCTTGCCGTTTGGAGGGTCTCGTCCATGGTCCAGCAGAAGGAAAGCGTAGTAACGCCCGAGCGATTCGCGTCCGGCAAGACCTACAAAGATTGGCTTACGACAATCGAACGCAATCAGAAGCGCTTCGAGGAGAATTACGAAGAGACCATCGTCGCGGACGAGGATGCGACAGCGTTACGAGAGCTTGTAGCGCTTTCGAACGGCCCCGCGCGTTGCCTAGCCTTGGGTGAGGACTGGTGCCCCGACGTCTTCCGCGGGCTGCCCGTCATGGCGCGAATCGCCGAGGCTGCCGGCATGGAACTGCGTGTCTTCTCGCGCGATCAACACAAAGACATCATGGCAGAGTTTCTCCACCACGGTGAGCACGAGTCCATCCCAACATTCGTCTTCTACACGAAGGGCCACGAATACATCGGACACTGGATCGAGCGGCCGGCGTTGGCGCAGGAGCAGATGCCAGAGCTCCGGAAGATCAACGAGCCGTTACAGAACCCAGACCTCCCAGAAGAAGAGCGCGCACAACACATTCAGGCCTACCGCGATTTCCAGCACGGGCCCATCTGGTCTGGCTGGCGCCAGGCTACGATCAAGGAAATTCGCGCGCTGCTCGAAGAGCGCAGCCGCTAGGCCTCCGCGTGCAGAAACCCGCCATCTCGCTTGTCGCCTTGCCGGGTAGACGTCAAGCGACACTGGACATTGCGCAGGAGATCGAGCGGCGTGGCTTCTCGGGTATCTACGTCCCTAGCATCGCCGGCGATGGACTCAGCTTCTGCGTCGCGCTCGCGATGGCGACGAAAGCGATACGCTTCGGCACATCGATTCAGCCTATCTACACC
>JBKKBW010000272.1:0-1361 GCA_046713635.1 Dehalococcoidia bacterium | reverse complement strand
GTCCTGGGTCGAGCACCCCTACAAGGACGGCGTTGCGCTCGTCGGCGACGCGGCCGCCGCCAGCGATCCGTCCTGGGGCCAGGGCCTCTCGCTCACGCTTCGTGACGCCCGCGTGCTGCGCGACGCGCTCGTCGCCAACGACGACTGGGACGCCGCGGGCAAGTCCTACGCCAGCGAGCACGACCGCTACTTCGGCATTTCGCACACGACAGAGAACTGGCTCAGCGAGTTCTTCTATGAGACCGGCCCTGAACCCGATGCGCGGCGCGAACGCGCTTTCCCGCTCATCGCGGCGGACCCGACGCGCGTTCCAGACGCGCTCTTCAGCGGCCCGGACGATCCCATCGATGACGCCACCCGCAAGCGCTTCTTCGCTGAGGAGTAGCCACGCATGGGAGGTCGCGGGTCAGGCGGCACCTGTCCGCCTCAGGCGGAGCCTGACCCCGAATACTGTATACTCGCGGCATGCGTGCTTGGTGGCCAACGCGTCTGAGCGTTGCGGTTGCAGTCGGCGTATGCCTGTTTGCCCAGGCGTGCGATAGTAGCTCGAACTCTACTGCTGAGCCGTCGAAGGTCAATACCCAGACCTCGAGCGTTATTGAAACCGGCGTGTGCCACGACGATCAGGAGCACCCCGAAAATCTTCTGACGTGTGACAAAATCACCCAGCCGCTCTACTGGCTTGGCAAACGCTTCTCGTTGCCCGGCCTTCCGGATGTTGTTCTCAGCTCGTCATACACCCTGTGGGATGAGCAGCCAATAACGCCAAAGACCCACGTCTTTCTCCGATATGCTGTGGAAGGGACACGCATACGCAATGGTTTTGATCTGTATGAGTGGTACCGTCCGGCGTGGAACGACTATGTGGCGCAATTCACAGGGTACGACGCGTCAACGGTACCGGAGGGCGGGCCCGTTAACTGGTGGCAGCACCCGTGCGTTGAGGAAGAGACGTATCAGGCCGGCAACGGTGCGGAAGTGCACCTGTTCCGTGCCCACTTGGACAGCCTCTTGACCATCTTGCCGATGAGCCCAGCGGAGATATCAACCTGCTTATCGAAGCCTGTCCAAATAGTTAACGCGCACGTGTACTTCAAAGACACCGTGATACAGCTTGAGGCCGCAAGGGAGGCGGGCGAACAGTACGGTAGTGAAGAAACAGTTCGCTTCATCGCGGAGTCGCTCCGCCCCTACGAGGCGCAGGACTAGACGCTTGCAACGAGCCCAACAGGTCGGTCAGCTCACCGCCCGTATACGGAAATGACGTTCGTTCCGACGCGCCCACGCCCCATAATCGACCTACTATCAGCCGCATAGGGTTGGCGGTCCCAGCTGCCCCAACGCTCCTTCAGGCGCAGCCC
>JBKKBW010000271.1:0-7395 GCA_046713635.1 Dehalococcoidia bacterium | reverse complement strand
GGTCGAAAGACCCGCGCAACCGCGCAAGGACCAATGACAACAACGCAAACATACACACCACAAGACCTCGCGCGGATGGATGCGCAGTTCGAAACGGCCAAGCCGGATGACATCCTTCGCTGGGCTGTCGATGAGTTCTTCCCGGACCTCACGCTCGCTTGCTCGTTCGGCGGGCCGTCCGGCATGGTGCTCGTCGACATGATCTCAAAGATCGAGCCTCGCACAGAGATCTTCTACTTGGATACAGACTTCCTGTTCGCTGAGACTTACGCCACCCGCGATCGCGTCGTCGAACGCTACGGCGTCAACGTCGTGGGCTACAAGTCGCTGCTCACGCCCGCCGACCAAGCCGCCCAGTATGGCGACGAGCTCTGGCTCACTAATCCGGACCAGTGCTGCGCGCTCCGCAAAGTCGAGCCGAATGAACGCGCGCTCGCCGGCAAGCGTGCCTGGATCTCCGGCCTTCGCCGCGATCAGGCCGCCACCCGGCGGGAAACGCCCGTCGTCCAGTGGGATGAGAAGTTTGGCCTCGTCAAGATCAATCCGCTCGTCAACTGGACCGAAGGCGACGTTTGGGCCTACATCCTCAACAACGATGTGCCCTACAATCCGCTCCATGATGAGAACTATCCCAGCGTAAGCTGCACCTACTGCACCCGCCCCGTCCAGCCCGGCGACGACCTGCGCGCGGGCCGCTGGCAGGGCAAGGACAAAGTTGAGTGCGGCATCCATCCCGCCGGACCCATCCCGCTCGTTCGCGGGGAGGAGAACACCGGCTAGCCCGAAGCAACCCCCGAATATTCCGAGAGCCGGGCTTTAGCCTGGCGCGTAGGGGCAGGTTTCAAACCTGCCCTGTTGTAGGGAGGACTCATGGGAAACAAAGGCTTTGTCATCTGGTTCACCGGCATGTCCGGCGCCGGCAAAAGCACCATCGCAGAACAGCTGGAACCTATCCTCAAGGCTCGCGGACACAAGGTCGAGATGCTCGACGGCGATGTCGTGCGCACGCATCTCAGCAAGGGCCTCGGCTTCAGCAAGGAAGACCGCGACACAAATATCAGGCGCATCGGCTTCGTCGCGCATCTGCTCCAGCGCAACGGCGTCGCGGTCGTCTGCTCCGCCATCTCCCCTTACCGCGAGATCCGGGACGAGAACCGTGCGATGATCGGTGACTTCGTCGAAGTCTTCGCCAAGTGCCCGCTGGAGGTGCTCGAGGAGCGCGACGTGAAAGGTCTCTACGCGAAGGCGCGCGCTGGCGAAGTCAAGAACCTCACGGGCGTCGCCGACCCGTACGAAGAACCGCTTAAACCAGAAGTCGTTGTAGAGACCGATAAGGAAACGCTGGAAGAAAGCACGAACAAAATCATCACCAAGCTCGAAGAGCTCGGCTACCTGTAAGGCTGCCTGCAGGGACAGAGCTTTAGCTCTGTCCGCGACCATGCCCACAAGATTGGATGTAACGCATGACAGAGACCATCGCACCGCACGGCGGCAAGCTAGTCAACCGAGAAGTCACCGATGACGAGGCCAAAGCGTTTGCCGGCAAGGCGCGCGCGCTTCCATCGTTGCAGCTCAACTCCCGCACCCTCTCCGACCTCGAGCTGATCGGCATTGGCGGCTTCAGTCCGCTCACCGGCTTCATGTCGGAAGCGCAGTACAAGTCTGTCGTTAACGAGATGCATCTGCCGGATGGTCTGCCGTGGTCGTTGCCCGTGACGCTCGCTGCCACGACAGAAGAAGCAGCGTCGCTCAAGGACGGTTCGGAGATCGCGCTCACCGATGACACCGGCGAGCCGCTCGCGGTGTTCCAGCTCGCCTCGCGCTACTCGTACGACAAGAAGGTCGAGGCCGAGAAGTGCTACGGCACCGCCGACGAGGCCCATCCGGGCGTCGCGGCCATGTACGCCCAGGGCGATGTCTTGCTCGGCGGCGATGTGCAAGTCTTCCGGCGGCCGCCCGCGCCGTTCGCTGAGTTTCGACTCACTCCGGCGCAAACCCGCTCCGCCTTCGCTGAGCGCGGCTGGAGCACCGTCGTCGGATTCCAGACGCGCAACCCAGTGCACCGTGCCCACGAGTACCTGCAGAAGTGCGCGCTCGAGATGGTCGACGGGCTGTTGCTGCACCCGCTCGTCGGCGACACCAAGGGCGACGACATCCCTGCCGATGTGCGCATGAAGTGCTACGAAGTCCTGCTCGCGAACTACTACCCGCAGGACCGCGTGCTGCTTTCCGTGCTCCCCGCAGCGATGCGCTACGCCGGCCCGCGCGAGGCGATCTTCCACGCGATCATGCGCAAGAACTACGGCTGCTCGCACTTTATCGTTGGGCGCGACCACGCCGGCGTCGGCAACTACTACGGCACCTACGATGCGCAGCTCATTTTCAACGAGGTCGATAAGGACAAGCTCGGCATCGTCCCGCTTATGTTCGAGCACAGTTTCTACTGTCGCGCCTGCGAAGCGATGGCCAGCAGCAAAACGTGCCCCCACGACAACGAGCACCACGTCGCGCTCTCCGGCACCAAGGTCCGCGAGATGCTCGCCGCGGGCCAGGAACCGCCCCACGAGTTCTCCCGCCCCGAAGTCGCGCGCGTCCTCATCGATTCGATGCGCAGCTAGCTCTCAATCTGCGCGCCCGTGTCACCTTGAGCGAAGCGAAAGGTATTTCGGTGCTTGTGGCGCGGGGTTCTGTTATGCAGGTCCTAAGACAGTCCGCGCGGACCGCACCACCCCTAAGCTAGTATCTAGGTTTCATGCGCCTCGTAACTAACTCTGACGCACGCGGCTCACTCGCAACTACCCGCCTCGTACTCGACATCGCGCTGCGCGTAGTCTACGTCCTCGCCGCGCTCGCGGTTTTCGTCCTTGCACTCCAGATGCTCAAGTCCGGCGCTGGTGGCCTCAAGCCCGTCCTCGACAACATCTCCGCTGATGGCATTGCCGGCTTCGTCGGCTTCGGCTGGCTCGGCTCCTACCTCGTCATGAGCGGCTCGCCCGTCGCGGCGGTCGCGCTTAGTCTGTTCTCCGGCGACACGATCTCTGACACCGAAGCCTTCGCGATGATCAATGGCTCCCGCCTCGGCGCGTCGTTCATCGTGCTCTTCGTCGGCTTCCTCTACTACATCTTCCGCCGCCGTGATCCGGACAGCATTTATATCGGCGTCGTCGCGCTCATCACTGCCATCACTCTCTGGACACCCGTCATCCCCATCGGCTCGCTCGCACTTCAAGAGGGCTGGTTCGACGGCGTCGAGTTCGGCTCGCCCGACGCGATCGTCTCGATTGTGAACACGATCTACGATCCGATCATCGATCGCATGCAGGATATTCTCCCGAACATCGTCGTCTTCTTACTGGGCGTTCCTGCCTTGCTCCTTGCGTTTTACATCTTCGATCGCGTGCTGCCCAACCTCGACACGCCGGGCCCCACGTTCGAACGCTTCTCTCGATTGAGCCAGCATCGCCTAGCGATGTTCGGCTTCGGCGTCGCTGTTACGCTGCTCACGTTGTCTGTTTCGCTCTCGCTCACCATCCTCGTCCCGCTCACGATGAAAGGCTACGTCAAGCGACAGCACCTCATCCCGTACATCATGGGTGCGAACATTGCGACCTGGATCGACACGCTCTTCGCCTCACTCCTCCTCGATACGCCGCGCGCGTTTACCATCGTCTTCACCGAGATGATCATCGGCGGCGGCGTCTCCCTCTTCGTCCTGCTCTTCTGCTACCCGATCTACTCTCGGGCCGTCCTCTCGCTCGCCCACACCATCACCTCCAGCCGCCGCGGCTTCATCGTCTTCATGGCCACCATCCTCCTCACGCCCGCTCTCCTTCTGGCGATCTGACGAACCTAGCCCGTGGCGAATTGTTGACCAATACGCTAAACTTACTTTGTGAAGGTATCTACCAAAGGCGACTACGGCGTCCGCGCACTCGTAGAGCTGGCCCACCACTTCGGGGAAGGGCCCGTCCAGAGCGCCGAAATAGCCTCCCGTCAGGAGGTGCCGGAGCCGTATCTCGACCAGCTCCTCACCAACCTCCGACGCGCTGGCTTCATCCGCAGCGTCCGTGGCCCCCAGGGCGGTCATGCGCTCATCCGCGACCCGAAGCAAGTCCGCCTCAGCGAAGTGATGCTGGCGCTCGAGGGCTCGCTCGCGCCAATCGCTTGCGTCGATGACCCCGGCGCGTGTACAAGGACAGGCGGCTGCGTCCAGCGAGAAGTCTGGGAGCGCGTACGCGACGCAACATTCGATATCCTACAGAGCGTGTCGATCGCTGATCTCGCGGAAAAGGAAAGGCTGAACAAAGATGGTGGACGCTACTACATCTGAACTGCGCGAGCTGAAAGCCTCCGTGCGCGCCGGCGAGGAGATCGCGGACAGCGTCCTCGATCTCGTCGGCAACACGCCGCTCGTCCGGCTCAATCGTGTCGTGCCCGAAGGCGCCGCCGAAGTGCTTTGCAAGCTCGAGTCGCTCAACCCGGCTGGCAGCGTCAAGGACCGCATCGCGCTGAGCATGATCGAGGACGCGGAAGCGCGCGGCGCGCTGAAGCCCGGCGACGCGATCGTCGAGCCTACAAGCGGCAATACCGGTATCGGCTTAGCAATGGTCTGCGCGGTCAAAGGCTACCGGCTTACGCTCACTATGCCCGAAGACATGAGCGTGGAGCGACGCAAGCTCTTCGCCCGCTACGGCGCGGAGCTCGTGCTCACGCCTGCGATCGAAGGCATGTCGGGTGCGGTCTTCGCGGCGCAGGAGCTGGTTGAAAAGCACGGCTATTTCATGCCGCAGCAGTTCAACAACCCAGCGAACCCGGAAGTCCACCGCCGCACCACCGCGCGTGAGATTATCAAGGGCACAGACGGCAAGCTCGATGCATTCGTGGCGGGCGTCGGTACCGGCGGTACCATCACCGGCGTTGGCGAGGTGCTGAAGAAGGAGCTACCGGGTGTACAGATCGTTGCTGTGGAGCCGGCGCGCTCGCCCGTGCTGGCCGGAGGCAAGCCAGGCCTCACGGCCATCCAGGGTATTGGCGCAAGCTTCGTTCCGTCTGTGCTCAATCGAGAAGTATATGATGAGCTCATCGCTGTGAAGGATGAAGATGCGACGGCGATGGCCTGGCGTCTCGCCAAGGACGAAGGCCTACTCGTAGGTGTATCCGCAGGCTGCAACGTCCACGCCGCGCTGCAAGTGGCAAGTCAGCTAGGCGCGGGCAAGCGAGTCGTTACCGTGCTCCCTGACACCGGCGAACGCTACCTCAGCGTGAGCTTATAATGCGTCATTCTGAGCGCAGAGAAGACTCCGGTCCATTGCGAATGACGCCCCAACCTTACGAGGACCTTTCCCTCTCTCCCGCAGGCGGGAGAGAGGTTAGGGGTGAGGGAAGAGGAACAACAACATGCAAGTAACCGTCTACATCCCAACACCGTTTCGCCGCATGACGGGCAATCGTGCCGAAGTGCTCGTCCAGGCTGGCAACGTCGCAGAGTTGCTCGACAACCTCGATCACCAGTTTCCCGGCGTGCACGATCTGATCTACAACAGCGAGCACCAGATCCCGGTGCACATCAACATCTACGTGAACAATCAGGAGATCGGCGCGCTAAACGGTGATCAGACCACGCTCGCGGAAGGCGACCAGGTCGCCATCATCCCCGCCATCGCCGGTGGCGCTGACAACGGCGCGCAAGAAAGTCCCGCGCAGGAAGCTCCCGCGCAGGAGGCGCGGGCACTGACACCTGAGCAGGTAAACCGGTACTCGCGACACATTATCATGCAGCAGGTCGGGCCCACCGGCCAGCGCAAGATACTCGGCTCTAAGGTGCTCATCGTCGGTGCCGGCGGGCTCGGCTCGCCTATCGCGCTGTATCTCGCGCTCGCCGGTGTTGGCACGATCGGCATCGTCGACTTCGATGTCGTCGATCTGTCGAACCTCCAGCGCCAGATCCTGCACCAAAACGATGACATCGGTAAGCCGAAGGTGCAGTCTGCTAAGGAAACGCTTAACCGATCGAATCCCGACGTAAAGGTCATCACGCACGAAGCACCGCTCACGTCCGACAACGCGTTCGAGATCATTTCGCAATACGACATCGTCGTGAACGGCGCCGACAATTTCGCCGCCCGCTACTTGGTCAACGACACCTGCGTCTTCCTCAAGAAACCGCTGGTCGACGGCAGCATCCTGCTCTTCGATGGCCAGGCGACAACATATTTACCCGGCAAGGGCTGCTATCGTTGCCTCTTCCCCGCTCCGCCGCCGCCCGGCCTCGTGCCCAGTTGCGCGGAAGCAGGCGTGCTCGGTGCGCTCTGTGGCATCGTCGGCTCGATCCAGGCGACGGAAGTGCTTAAGCTGATCCTTGGGATCGGTGAGCCGCTGGTCAATCGTTTGCTCATCATCGACGCTCTTTCGATGGAGTTCCGGACGCTGAAGATTCGCCGCGATGTCGAGTGCGTCGTTTGCGGTGACAATCCGACTATTACGGAGCTGATCGATTACGATGCGTTCTGTGGCGCCGCCCCCGTTGGCGGCGTGCACCTGGGATAGAGGAAAGCATGCCAATCACCGTCCACGTCACTGCCACGCTGCGCAACCTGGTCGGCGCGAAGAGCGTCGACTCGAGCGGCGCAACGATTGGCGAACTGCTCAACAACCTTGAGTCCAAGTACCCGGGCTTCAAGTCGCAGATCAGCGATGCGAACGGCGGCCTCCACCGTTTCGTCAACATCTATCTGAACGACTAAGACATCCGCTACCTCAACGCGCTCGATACCGCCATCAACGACGGCGATAGCATCTCCATCCTGCCAGCGCTTGCGGGCGGCTAGGATGCGCGTCGCGGCTTGTGTTTCCGCGACGCTACTCGCGATTGTGCTCTTCTGGATAAGTGGCCTGGTTGCAGAAGCAGAGCCTATCTTGAAGCTGACCCCATCTTCCGGCCCTTGTAATGGCGCTGTAACCGCGAAGGGTACCAGCTTTCCCTCGGGAGCATCAGTGCTCTTCAAGCTGGGCTATTCGGGTCACAAGGTTTGGGCGGAACTGGGTACTGTTACTGCCTCACCGGACGGCTCGTTTGAGACTGTGCTGCAATTCCCGGACAGTGCTTGTCAAATTCAGACCGACCACTTTGGTATCTCGGCTGACCAAGCCGATGGCTTGGATGATCTCTCGATCTATGCCCGGGCAGAGTACCAACTGACTGCCGAGAAGCTCCCCACCGCCGGCACCGGTCCGAGAGAGCGATCCTCATCCGTATTGCCTCTCTCGCTGCTTGCTGCCGCAGGTGCGGTGCTCATTTCCGGTACTCTCCTTTCGCGTTGGAGCCGCAACTAGCCATGCTCTACTCATCCCTCACCGACGCTATCGGCAACACCCCCGGCCCCTGTCATCCTGAGG
>JBKKBW010000270.1:0-5637 GCA_046713635.1 Dehalococcoidia bacterium | reverse complement strand
ATGTATGGGACGGCACGTCGCGTTCGCACCACCGCCGACACCACACTGAAGAAGAACAGCGCGATGAATATCGACAGCCCTACAAGCAGACAGCGGTTCACCTGAAACTCCGGGTCTCCGCTGCTCGTAAGGATAAGCCCACCGAAGATAAGCGCAATGAGCCCGCCGGCCGCCAGCGCGCCAAAGCCAGGCACGAACATCTCCGCGCCAAACAGCATGAATGCCAGGCCGATCAGCGCAACGCCCGCCCAGTTCACTGGCAGCGTCCCCAGCGCGAAGAACGCCAGGAGCAACGCGATCGATCCAACTACCCCAGGTACGATCATTCCCGGATTCAACATCTCGATGAGCAGTGCCAGCGCGCCGAGCGTAAGCAGGAGAAAGGCGATGTTGGGGTCGGAGAGAACGCCGAGGAAGCGTTCGACAAAGGTCCTGTTGTTGTACACGACAGGCGCGTCACTGAGTCGCAGCGTGATTTCGCGGTTGGCCTCGCCTACTTTCACGGTTATCCCTTCGGCTTGCTCGACCAATGAACTAAAGTCCCGCGCCTCGAAGTCTACAACGTTCAGCTCAACGGCTTCGTCCTCACTGGCAGAGACGGCGTCCCGAACAGCGTCCTCCGCCCAATCAACGTTCCGTCCTCGCTCCGCGGCGATCCCGCGCAGCAACGCCGCGAGGTCTTCGGTGATCTTCTTCTCCAGCGTGCTGTCGATGTCGCCCCCGCTGCCGCTCACCGGACTTGCTGCGCCGATCCTCGTCGAAGGGGCCATAGCGGCTACGTGGCCCGCCATCGTAATGAACGTGCCAGCCGACGCTGCGTGCCCGCCCGAAGGCCAAACGTACGTGATCACTGGAACATCGGACGCGTTGATGCGCTTTACGATGCCCTCCATAGAGGTAACGAGTCCACCGGGGGTATCGAGCCGCAGCACGATCGCGCGCGCGTCCGTACCCTCGGCTTCGTCAATCCCGCGATCAATGTAGCGTTCCATGACTGGATCGATCGTGCCATCGACCGTCAGCACATGGATCGCGTCGTCAACATCAATCGAGGCAGCGCAAGCGTTGGCCAGGCCCAGCAGCAAGAGGCCGCTAGCCAGCAGCAGCCGGTATCGGCGGCCGGACGAGGGGAAGATGTGAGCCCGGAGCTGACGAAGCGCCATGAGCCACCTCTGACTCATTGTCGCACGAAAGTCGGCGACGCTTCCAGGCTACGTGAGCACGGAGAACGGCTTATAGCGAGGCAGGTACGTGCGCAGCAGCAACGCGATTCCGAGCCCAACCATTGCGACAGCGCCACCCGCCGCTACGTCCAGGAAGAAGTGGTGGCCGGTTAGCACAACACCGCAGAACGTCATGAAGGGCAGGACGAAGGCAAGATAGCGATAGCGCGACTGGACGTTGACGTAGATGGCCGTTGCCGCAAGCAAGCTCCACCCGAAGTGCAAGCTCGGCATCGCCGCGTACTGGTTAACGAACGCCGGCGACTGGAAAAAGTAATACGAAGTCGACTCCACGGTCGTATCGACGAAGCCCCAGTACTGCAAGTAGCGCGGCGGCGCGACTGGCGCCAGCCAGAAAAAGAACAGCGCTATCCCGCCGGAGATCAAGAAGGCATTACGGAAGAGCGGATAGCGCGATCGGTGGAACGCGAAAATCCAGATCGCCACGCCGATGATGACAGGTAGATGGCCCCAGACGTACATCGTGTTTGCCAGCACGCTGATGAACCCGGATGTCAGGGCAAGGCTCTGCAACTCGGCTTCCCAGAAGATATTCAGGGTCCGCTCCAAGCTCACGATGCGCGTTGTGTGAGAGAAGGCGTCTGACGTTCTACCATCGACCGTACCGCGAACGAGCTGGTAGAGCGCATACCCGGGCACTATGATCATCAACTCAAGGAGGGTCCGGGCGACTCCATTCTCGGGGAACCAGGCCCAGCCACGTTGCTGATCAGGAAGGTTAGCAGTTTCCTGCCTCTGCATGGCGCCTATTATACTCCTACCACTTCTTCTGTCGAGTCCTTCACAACATTAATTATACGATCGATTTGCTCCGGTGTAATCACTAAAGGCGGCGCCAGAAGGACTATTTCACCCTTTAGGCGCGTTATGAGACCTCGTTCACGTAACGCCTTCTGCAATCGCGGACCCACCTTCTCACTAGCTTCAAACGGCGCCTTAGTTGATCTATCGGCTACCAGCTCCACAGCCGCAATCAGCCCCAGTCCCCGTACGTCTCCCACATTCGGATTGCCGGAGAGCTTGCGGAGGCCCTGCAGAAGCCGCTCCCCCATCGAGGCCGCCTGCTCAACGAGCCCCTCGTCCTCCATGATTTGCAGATTACGTAAAGCTACCGCGCACGCTGTCGGATGGGCCGCATTCGTGTAGCCGTGCATGAACTTCTTGTCAGGCGGCGCCGAGAGTATCGCCTCGTGTATCCGAGTCGAATAGATCGCACCCGCCAGTGGTACGTAGGCGCTTGTAATCGCCTTGGCCACCGTCATCATGTCTGGCTGCACACCCCAATGCGAGAGGGCGAACCAGCGGCCGGTACGCCCGAAGCCGGTGATCACCTCGTCCGCGATCAGCAGGACATCATGCCGATCGCAGATTTCCCGCAGCCGGGGCCAGTAACCCGGCCCCGGGACGATCACTCCGCCCGCACCGTGCACGGGCTCCGCGATCACCGCCGCGACCGTCTCCGGCCCCTCAGCGATGATCGCCTGCTCAACGGCGTCCGCGCACGAGAGGTCACAGCCGTCGCCACCGCCCGTGTGTCGATACGGATAGCAGGTGTCGACACGTACAAAATTCGGCGGCAGCGGTCCGAAGCCTTGCCAGAATGGCGGCAGCCCGGTCGCCGCCGTCGCGCCGAGCGTTCCTCCGTGGTACGCCTCCTTGCGCGCGACGATCTTGTTCTTATCGGGCTTACCCTCCAGAAACCAGAAGTAGCGCGCGATCTTGATCGCAACTTCCACAGCCTCCGAACCGCTGTTGCAGAACAGCACCGCCTGCATATTCGGGTAGACCATCGACATCAGCTTCTCCGCCAGCCGGATCGATGGCACGTTCGCATACCCGACATACGAGTTCGAGAACGCAAGCTCGCGCATCTGCTCCGCCGCGACTTCGGCCAGTTCCGCGCGGCCGTGGCCCACTGCGACGTTCCAGAGGCCCGACAGCCCGTCGATATACTCCCTGCCATTCACGTCGTAGAGCAACGAGCCTTCGCCGCGCTCATAGATGATGGGGTTCTCGTGGTCCGAGATGTGGTACTGAGGGTGCAACTGATGCGCCAGATCGAGGCGTACCAGATCCTTGTAGTCGTTAGTCATGGGGCATCGAATCGCGTCAGACGATACTTGAGGACAGGGACCAGCAGTGGCTGTGTGTCCTCCTCCGCAAACACCACGATCGTCATCTCCTCCTGACCGTCGATCCTCAACCAAGCCCGTCCTATGTCGCTGTCTACTCTTCGGCCATCAGCTACAACAAAGCGCTGTCGTGCATGCGGCTCCACTCCGAGTCGACGCAGGAAGGACGCCGGAAGACAGGTGACTGGAGCCGGTATCAACGGTTAACTCAACCGGTTCATCCCGCTGGCCGGATGGATCGCCGATTTCGCAGACACTGAAAACACGCCCATACGCTCCTACCTTAGCTTACGCAACTCGTCCCGTGCGACTTGCACTTCGTCCCACGGGATGTCCTCCTTCCCTATCACGATCGATGGCTCTACGCCCTTACCTGCCAGCAGAATCGTATCCCCTGGCCGTGCACGCTCGAACGCCAACGCGATCGCCTCTTTGCGGTCCGGCGCGCGCACGAAGTCTCTGCCTTCGTCTCGACCGGCCGCGCGCACCGCCACTGCGATCTCCTCGATGATCGCATCCGGGTCCTCGCGGCGTGGGTCTTCGTTCGTGAGCACGACGAAATCCGCCAGCTTGCCAGCGACGCGGCCCATTCCCTCGCGCCGCGCCGCATCACGCTCGCCCGCGCAGCCGAACACGGCGATGAGCTGGCCCTCCGTCGCGGGTCGCAATACGTCCAGCACGCGCCGAAGCGCGGCCTCAGTCGATGCGATGTCGATAACAACGCGGAACGGCTGTCCCTCATCCACCGGCTCCACATGGCCCGGAACGCCAGCGAACGTTTCGAGCCCCCGCACGATCGCGGCAAGCGGTACACCCTGCGACAATCCCACGGCCGCCGCAGACAGACAGTTGTACACGTTGTAGACCCCAGCCAACGCGATCGATACGTCCGCCCCGCCTTCGCCTGCCACCAGACGGAACCGCGTTCCTAGACCAACCGGCTCGATCCGTTCGGCCCTCACATCCGCAGCGTTGTCGATGCCATATGTGACGTGTGGCGCCTCCGTCTGCGAAAGGAAGTACTCTGACTCGACGTCGTCGGCGTTCACGACGGCGGCTTTCGCCACGCCCGTCTTCGGCCCGCCGGCGTTCGCAGGCGCTTCGTCCAGCATGCGAAAGAGCCTCGCTTTCGCATCGCGATACTCATCCATCGTCTTGTGGAAGTCCAGGTGGTCGCGGCTCAGCGTCGTGAAAACTGCGACATCGAACGCGCACGAATCCACACGATGCAGCGCCAGACCGTGCGAGGACGCCTCGATTACGCCGTAGCGCATTCCGTTTGCCACCATCGAGGCGAGCTGCTCCTGGACGAACGGCGCTTCCAAGGTCGTCATATGCGACCGGTTCGGGCGCCCGTCGCCCTGCTTCGAACGAAATGCTGCACTGCTTAGGTAGCCCGCCGGCCGCCCGGCCGAGTCCAGCACGTGCGCAATCAGGTGGACTGTGGTCGTCTTGCCGTCTGTGCCCGTTACGCCGATCATGCCCAGCTTCAACGCTGGGTCGCCGTAGAACGCTGCCGCAACACGCGGTAGCGCCCAGCGAGTGTCCCCCGTAGCCACCACCGCGACTTCGCCTTCACGCGCGACAGGCTCCCAGTCGCTACGATGATCGTCCTGTACGAGCAACGACGTGGCGCCGCGCGTGACCGCATCTCGCAGGAATCGATGTCCATCAGTATCGTAGCCGGGAACAGCTACAAATAGGGCTCCTGGAATGACCTCCCGGCTGTCCAAGCAGACCGCCGTCGGCTGCTCCACGTCGCCGGCGACGACGCGCGCATTTGGTACGGCGGTCAGCCACGTTGCAGCGGACGGATGAGGCCGGGGCAGTGCCATCGAAGGCATTATATCGATGCGTCCGGCATTCCTAGCGCCATGCTAAGCGTGCGTCCCGCGTGCCCGCCGTTGACCCGTGACCCTTGAGCCTCAAGGGAGTGACATCAGATGCTTGGAGCTATTTTCGTATCAGACTACTCTTGCCAACATGCCTCTCGCACATGGATGTTGGGCCTGGTGGAATCAGTATGGCTCCGTGCCCCTCGATATCTGCCTCCGGCGCGCCCGCGACGCCGCCCTCGACGGCGTCATCGTCAAGTGGGGCTTCCCCGAAGCGCGCTCTGCGTTCGAGCAGGCCGGCATCCCCTGGGCAACGGAGCGTTATGTCTATCCCGACCAGCCCGAGCTGGAGGCCCAGCGCCTCGCCCAGGACATCGGCCGGGGCGCCCTCTTCGCTGTCGTCAACGCCGAGATCGAGTGGGAGCC
>JBKKBW010000269.1:0-1873 GCA_046713635.1 Dehalococcoidia bacterium | reverse complement strand
TCGGCAGGCCCTCGGTCGTGATGGGCTTATTCGATTGGCTGGTGGCCCCCGCTCCCGTGGCCAGTTGCGCCGTCTGGTTGTTGCCCCAGCACATCACCTGGCCCGAGGCCGTGAGCACGCACGAGTGATACCAGCCCAGCCCGATGCTCACCGCGTCCCCTGCGACGCCTAAGACTTCGACTGGGGTCGTCTGTTGCTGTTCGGTCGTTCCATCTCCCAACTGACCGAATGCGTTATCGCCCCAGCACCACACTTTCCCAGTGGCCAGCGCGCAGGCGTGCTCGCGCCCTACAGCTACGTCTGCGACATCTCGATCCAGGCCAACAACCGCGACCGGCCGTGTGCGCGTCTCCGTCGTGCCATCGCCGGCGAGGCCTTCGGTGTTGTTGCCCCAGCACAGGAGAGCGCCCTGGCTTGTGATCGCGCAGGTGCTGCGGAAGCCGGCCGCGATCTTGGCCACGTCCTCCTCCAAGCCGGCTACACCCGCTGCGAATGGGCGGTCAGCCAATGTCCCGTCACCAAGCTGTCCGCTCTCGTTGCCGCCCCAGCACAGCCCACGGCCTTCCTCCGTGAGCGCACAGTTGTGATATGCACCGGCGGAGATTGCACGTACTCCCGCGAGCGGCATCGCGTCAGCGGGCGGCGTAATGTCCGCAGGCAGGGTTGTACTCTCGGGATGCCCGCCTTCAGGTGGTTCTTCAGAATCGGAGCAGCTCAGCAACAACGCGCAGCAGCCTGCGAGAAGCA
Source organism: Dehalococcoidia bacterium (assembly GCA_046713635.1). Taxonomy (GTDB): domain Bacteria; phylum Chloroflexota; class Dehalococcoidia; order DSTF01; family RBG-16-68-14; genus JBBDXS01. The sequence goes on along the minus strand of JBKKBW010000269.1, from coordinate 1,126 downwards.
AAGGTGCCAAGAGAAACCTGGGCCGCGGTCTCATGATTGGCAGTCTATCGCAGCAGCGAACGAACAGGCCGGGCGTTATGCCCGGCCTGCACTACGTTCGATAAGTAGCAGCCGTTACGAGCGCTGCCGGACGCGTAGCCCGTACGCTGACGCGCCACTCATGAGCACGACTGCGCCCATCGACGCCGCGATCAGCCACCACGCGGTCCCGCTGTCACGGCTTGCGCCGTAGCCGGCGAGAGGCAATCCCGGTGCGCTTGTGCTTTCGAATGTCGTCGAATCGTCATCGTCCCGTGCGCCGCCAGTGGAGACGGGTATCGCTATCGACGGGCCATTCGCGCCAGGCGGCAGCGCGCCGCCATCTTCGAATGTAACCCGGCAGCTTTCGTCGTCGCCGTCAACGGTGCCGTCCAGGTCGTTGTCGCGCCCATCAGTGCACGCCTCGTAATTGATGCCACCCTCCGGCACGCTTGCCGGGTTTGCGGGGTCGGAACCCCACGCCGTCTCGTCGCCGTCGAAGAAGCCGTCGCCGTCGTTGTCTTCGCAGGCATCACCGGTTCCATCGCCATCGTTGTCCGCCTGGTCTTCGTTCCAGTACGTCGGGCAGTTGTCGCTATCGTCTGCGACGCCGTCGTAATCGTTGTCAGGGGCGCAAGCTGGGTCGGCGGCATCTGTCATCCCGTCGGCGTCGTTATCCAGGCTGTCCGTGCACGTCTCGAACGCAAACCAGTGTTCGGGCGTGCTGGACGCGTCGTTAAGGTTGGAGCCCCACTCTGCTTCGGTGAAGTCGTCCCAGCCGTCGTTGTCGGCGTCGTAGTCACAGGCGTCGCCGGTGCCATCCCCGTCGCGGTCAGCCTGGTCAGCGTTCGCGTCCCATGGGCAGTTGTCTTCGGGGTCGAGCCGTCCATCCCCATCCGAGTCGATGTTGCAGCCGGCGTCGGCGATGTCGATCGCTCCGTCTCCGTCGTTGTCCGCGCTGTCGGTGCACGTTTCTAAAATGTAGCCGTGTTCGGGTGTACTACTCGCGTCGTTCGGGTTGGAGCCAAGCTCCCGTTCGGAGAAGTCGTCCCAACCATCGCTATCCGCGTCCTCGAAGACACACGGCTTGAAGTCACAAGGGAAGGGA
>JBKKBW010000268.1:0-5033 GCA_046713635.1 Dehalococcoidia bacterium | reverse complement strand
TCCGAACCTCGCTCGACGACGCCGTACTCCTCGGCTGCCGACATTTGAGCAGTTAGGAATGTGAGATCGGCCGCGTGCGACTCGTGCGCGGTCATCAGTCGCTGGAGTGTTTCGGAGCGGATGAGCGGAACATCCCCATTGAGGACAAGGATGTGCTCGGATTCCAAAGCTTCCACGCGGGCGCAGGTGACAGCATGGCCCGTGCCCAGGGCCTGCTCTTGGACAGCAAACGCAACTCCCTGGCCGAGCGCTTCTCGAATCGGCTCAGAGACAGGGCTGACGACGACAACGCATGAGGCGACCCCGGCATCTCGCGCTGCCTCAACGACGTGGCGCACCATGGCTCTCCCGGCGAGCGGATGCAGCACCTTCGGCAGAGACGAGCGCATGCGCTTGCCCTGTCCCGCCGCCAGTACTATGGCAGTCCAATTCCGAGAGGGATCGTCCATCAGGAGACTAGCGTTGGTAGTTGCACGTTACGTGGGCGCGTTGAGCCGAACCGCGTGGGGGTAAGCCTCTGACAGTCGGGCGGGAGTGGTATCTGGAGGGGGATCGTCTTCGGTTGTTTCGAGTCTCATCGTTGCGCCGGGCCTCGAAGGAGAGGTGCGGACGGCTCATGGTAGCCAGGGGCTCGGAATGCTGTCAAGGCAGGGTGATCCCTAGTTTGCTTGAGGGAAGCTCCTACGTAAGCTCGCGATCAAAGGGCGTGCCGATACTTCCTATAGAGTATGAATCGGTCGAGCTTGGAGAAGCTGGCACGCTGGCAGGCGAAGGGAGCGTTGGCGACGGCTGTGTGGCTGGCATTCATCGCCGGTTTCTTCTGTCACGTCTATCTACGTGGCCGCGCTGATGATCTGGGACCGGCGGCCGTGTCACCTGCGACAGTCGAATCGTTCATGTTCCATGGCATACCGTCAGTGTGGCTGCAGCGCTGGACGTCAACGGAAAACGCAGTCATCACATGGGCAGCGGTGATCCTCCATGCGTCGTGGTTCTACGGTCCGCTGCTGCTGGCGGTTGTGATTCACGTCCGAAGCGGTACGCGCGCAGTCATCGGATTCTTCGGTCTGCTGCTGGTGCTCTTTTTCAGCGCAGACGTGCTTTTCGCGGTCGTACCGACGCAGCCTCCATGGATGGAGTTCGAGCTAAAACGCGTCGTAGACGTCGCTTACGGAGACTCCACGTCCGTCGATAAGAATCCCGTTGCCGCAATCCCGAGCTTGCACGTCGCCGTGCCTGTACTCCTCACGATCTGGTGCGCACGGGACAGCGACCCGCTCTTCCGCCAGCTGTCACCCGTTCTTGCCCTATGGACATTCGGTATTGCTTGGTCAGTTGTCTATGGCGGCGAGCATTACATGGTGGACGCGCTAGCGGGCGCGGCGTGGGCGGCGGTAGTCTATGGCGCCTTCACGGCCGCGTGCCGCCTGTCGTCACGGACATTTGCCGCAGTTCTGTCGCGGCGAAACGGGTTACGGCTCGCCGTTCATAGCTAAGCGCTCGATCCTCCTTCCATCGCCGTCTATAATGCGCAGGCAATCGACGTGGGACGCATCATCGGCTTGGACGTGGGCGACCGAAGGATCGGAGTTGCCATCTCGTCGCCTGAAGGCGGGTTAGCCGTCCCCCTCCGCATCATCGAACGCCAGAAGGAACCCGCCGACATTGAAGTGATCGCCGCTCTGGCGCGAGCAGAGGAAGCGACAGCGATCGTCGTAGGCTATCCGCGTTCGTTAGATGGGACGGCAGGCAAGCAGGCTCGACACGTCGAAGGGTTCGCGAGGCGGCTGAAAAAGCAGACGGGACTGGAGCTTGAGCTCTGGGACGAGCGCCTGACCTCGGTGCAGGCGGAGCGTTCGACGGCGGGATTGCGGCGCGGCAAGCTGGTTGATGACGTCGCGGCGGCGATCATCTTGCAAAGCTACTTGGACAGGCAGCAGTCGGCCGCGCAGGCATGAACACGCGCCAGGGTATCCCCATCGCAGCGACGGTGGTCTTGGTAGGGATCGTCGCGGTTGGAGGTTGGCTGTTGTACCGGACGCCCGGTACGCTCGTGAACGAAGCTCCACCGCCGACGGGCCCGACGCAAGAATCAGGTAGCATCGTCGTGGTACATGTTGACGAGGGAGCCAGTGCGATCGAGACGGGCGAGGCGCTGGAAGACGCAGGTGTTATTCAAAGCGCGAGGCTGTTTCGCATACTGGCTTCCCTGATGGGCGTTGGCGACCGGCTCGCTCCCGGCGACTACGAATTCGAGAAGGGTATAACGGCGCTGACTGCGGTGCGACGTATCAATCAGGGGATCACGGCATCGAACATCGTTACGATCCGCGAAGGACTGCGGTCGGAGGAGATAGCCGATCTTCTGGAGGAGAGTGGCGTCGTGCCGGCAGCGGAGTTCCGTTCGGCGCTAAGCGATCAGTACGACGAGGCGTTCCTCGCGCAGCTCGAACACGGGGGCCTGGAGGGCGTTCTGTTCCCAGCCCGGTATGGATTCGCGAGCGACACAACCAGCCACGAAGCAGTCGAACAGATCCTGCTGGCTTTCGAGCAGCGATACGAGGACGAGATTCGTCCAAGGCTCTCATCCACCCCGGGAGGACTCTCACTATCAGAGGTCGTGACTCTTGCCTCGATAGTCGAGCGAGAGGCGAGAGTGCCCGAGGAGCGGGCGATTATCGCGAGCGTATTCTTAAACCGGCTTGACTCGGGCATTCCGCTACAGGCTGACCCAACGGTTCAGTATGCCGTGGGCAACGACCCAACCAGTGTTGCCGAGCATGGCTACTGGAAGAACGAGCTGAGCCTGGCTGATCTGGCGATCGACTCACCGTATAATACGTATGCCAATGTCGGGTTGCCGCCCGGCCCGATCGCGAATCCTGGACTGGATTCGATCATGGCCGTGCTGGAGCCTGCCAGCACAAATTATCTGTTCTTCGTCGCGCGGCCGGACGGTAGCCACGCGTTCGCGGAGACGTTGGAGGAGCACACGCTAAACGTATGCCAAGTCGATCCGAACCGGCCCGAGTGCTGACGATATGAAACGAGCAGGCGTTATCGGCTACCCGCTTGGCCACTCGTTGAGCCCGGCGATCTTCCAGGCCGCTATCGACGGAGCGGGCATCGATGCCCAGTACGAAAAGTGGGAGACCGAGCCGGACCAGCTTGAGGGGCGGATCAACGCGCTACGCGGTGACGACTTCCTCGGCGCGAATGTGACGATTCCGCACAAGGAAGCTGTCATGCCGTTTCTCGACCGAATGGACGAGACGGCCGAGCGCATCGGAGCGGTCAACACGATCGCAAACGAGAGCGGACAGCTCGTCGGGTACAACACGGACCTTGCAGGCTTCGCGCGAGCGTTGCGCGACGACGCGAAGTTCGACCCCAAGGGCAAGCGCGTCGGCGTTCTGGGCGCTGGAGGCGCGGCTCGAGCGGTGTCGCTCGTGGCGGTCGAGGCGGGCGCATCGGTGATTATGCTGACGGGGCGTTCGCCGCGACGAATGGACAAGGTGGTTGCTGACTTTCGCAAGCTGGAGGGCATCGGAACGACGATCACGTGGACTCACTCGGGAGACGGCGTGTTCATGGAGTTCTTCCCCAGCGCCGATCTGCTGGTGAACTGCACGCCTATCGGGACGAAGACGAGCGACGCCGACGGCCAGACCCCGATCGATGCGCAGTGGCTGCCGAAGAACGGCATCGTGTTCGATCTGGTATACAACCCGCCGGAGACATCGCTGCTGAAGTCAGCAAGAGAGCGCGGACTGACGACGGTATCGGGTCTTGGCATGCTGGTGTACCAAGCAGCGGAGTCGTTCCGGCTCTGGACCGGCAAAGACGCCGACATACAGAAGATGCTGGCCGCCGGAAAGACAGCGTTGGGAGCATAGTCGATGGGCTGGGTGCACACGCTAAGTCGCGTTCCGGTGGCACTCATCGTGGCGGCATCCGCATGGGCGCCGATTGCACCGTTCCGTCCAAAGCCGTTAGAGCCATTGTCCTTCAGCTGCACTGCTTCGTCGATAGCTACTTTCGGCGGTCAGTGCTATCCAGTGGACTGGCTCCGAGAATCATCAAGGGCCAAATGAAATGTTAGGGCTCGGCGTTGGCATTGTCATCATCTGCCTTATCTTTGCGTTCATTGGCGTGGTCATTTTTCGAGAGGCGTTCACACATCGCTTCTGGCAACGGAGAGTCGATGAAGGCGATCTGGAAATGATCCGGCAGCTCGTGCAGATCGAAGTGCTGCGCTGGCGCACCGAAAGGCCCCCGAAGGGCATGGCGGCGAGCGTCTGGCAGGGCATCCAAAACGTCGAAGTCATCGAGATCGATCGCGAGTACGTGCGGGCTTCGACAACCGCGGAGCCGCAGTTCGCGCTGGTCGGCGGCGCCCGGCGGCAGGTGAGCAACGCGATCGATGAGGCGAAGCGGGTAACGGCGAAGCTGGCCGAACGTTTCTTCTACGACGTTCCCCACATTCGTCCTGCTCGCGTGCAGATCGATTGCTACACGACGGTGCAGGACGGTGGCATCGCTACGCAGCAATGCATCATGACGACGGCGGCGAACCGTGCTGATGCCGCGGAGATCGATTGGGATTCCGACCCAGCGGATGTGATCGCGGAGCGGCTTGGCGCGCGTTACGAGATCGATGGTCAGGGTACGCCGAAACCGATCCAACCCGACGATCCCAGCTACCGCGTAGGGACGAACGGATCGCACAACGGGCATTCGATCACGTCGGACCTGCGCTAGATGACGACGCTGCGCTGGTTGACGGCGGGCGAGTCGCACGGCAAGGGCCTGACCGCGATAATCGATGGCATCCCGGCCGGACTTCCGCTGGCCGAGGACTACATCGCGCGTGAGCTGCGACGCCGACAAGGCGGCTACGGCCGCGGGCGGCGGCAAAAGATCGAGCAAGACCACGCGGAGATCCGGTCCGGCGTCCGGCACGGGCTGACGATTGGCAGCCCGATCGCACTATTGGTTGAGAACAAGGACTGGGTCAACTGGCAGGAGAAGAT
>JBKKBW010000267.1:0-5342 GCA_046713635.1 Dehalococcoidia bacterium | reverse complement strand
GGGTCGTGTCATGTCGCTCTACATGCTGTTGTTCGCCGGCTCAACCCCGATCGGCGGCTTCCTTACCGGTTACATGGCCGAGCACCTGGGCGTTCCCGCCGCGGTTGGCATCTGCGCTGCGCTCTCGGGGTTCGGCGTGCTACTTGGCTTCGCCTACTACGTCACCCACCGGGAGCATATCCCGCGTATCGCCGGCGAAGCGCTTCCGGCCTAAGATTCCTTACTCGCCGAGATCAGTATCCGACGGAAGCCGTAGAACACAGGCGTCTGCGGGAAGCGCTCCCGCAGCCGGGCGCGATAGCGGTCCATGAACGGCTCGCGCAGCTCGGCCGGCAGCCGTTCCATGTAGGGCACCAGCGCCGTCCCCGACGTCCAGTCCGCCAGCGCATCCGCGTCGGGCAATACGTGCGGATAGACCTTCTCGAAGACCACAATGTTGGCCGCTCCGCAGTCGTACAGCATCTGCGCGTACTGCTCAATGTCGTCGGCGAGCCACGTTCTGCGGTAACCGTTGAGCGCGTCGTTGAACTCGAGCTCAGCAGCGATGTCGTCGATTAGCGTGTGGGTCGGGTGCCGGTAGTTCGAAGGCATCTGCACCACAAGTTGTCCGCCGGTGCGCACTCGCTCGAACAGTCTTGGAAACACCGTGCCGTGATCGGGAACCCAGTGTAGAGCCGCGTTTGAGAGGATGAGGTCCCATTCGCCCTCGACGTCTTGGATCGACCGCACCTCGAAGCGCAGGCCCGAACGCACGAACTCCTTCGAACGCTCCAGCATCTCGGCCGAAGAATCGATGCCGAGCACGTCGCTGTCCGGCAGCGCATCCGCCAGACGACGCGTCAACTCGCCCGTCCCGCACCCAAGATCGATAGCGCGCAGCCCAGATCGAACACGCACCAGCGCAAGCAAGTCATCGAACGGAGCGAAGCGCTCCTTCTTGAACTGCTCGTATCGCTCTGGGTCCCAGGGCATGAAGAAGCGTCACCCTGAGCGAAGCGAAGGGTCTGGCCCTTCACGCATCCGGCGGCCCGTTTCCCGTGTCCAAGACCACAGTCCCCACCGTCCCGTCCACCGTGATCGTCTGTCCGGTTCGGATCATGCGCGTGCCGTGCTTCACGTTCACCACGGCCGGCAGGCCGTACTCGCGCGCCACGGTTGACCCGTGCGACAACGTCCCGCCAACGTCGACGACAACACCCGCTGCCGCAACAAAGAGCGGCGTCCATCCTGCGTCCGTCACCGGTGCGACGAGTATTTCGCCCGGCTCGATGGTCGCATCGATACGCGGGTCGATGATGACGCGCGCACGGCCCGTCACCCGCCCCGGCGATACAGCGATCCCATGCAAGATCTGGCTCTCCGGCAGCCGCTGCTGCTCCAACGTGAGTGGCTTCGGGCGCCCCTTGAACGTCTCCGGCAGAACCACGCGCTTGTTGCGCTCTTCCTCGTCGCGACGCCGTGTGACCAGCACGGACGCCTGCTCTCGTGCCAACTGTCCGCGTAGCAGCGCCTGCGTCTCATCCCACGTTAGATAGTAGAGGTCCCACGTCGAGTCGAGCAGCTCCCGATCGACGAGCCGCCACCCGATGTGCCTGCTGATCCGCCGCGCGCGGTCGATGGCCCGGACAAACAGCTCCTTTGTGTGCTCGCGTGAGATCACGCCGTTCTGCGCTTGACGGAGCGAGTAACGAAAGAACGGCTTCCTCCACCACGACAGGCCGCCAAACGCTTCCGCGGTGGCCTGTTCGCGCTCCTGGCGCTGGCGCTCCTGCGACTGGCGCGGGTCTGCCGCCGCGGCCGCAGGCAGATAGTTGCGCACCATCACCAGAACCGTCGGCAGGTCTTCCTCCCAGCTCCTGGCGGCGATCTCGGCCTCCATCACGCTGCGGTGTCCATGCTTCCGAAGAAACTCGTGAAGCCGTTCGCGGAAGTGAAACGCATCCGGGCTGGAGAGGACGGTTAAGCGTCGCTCAATCTCCACACCGTCCGCAGGCGCAAAGGCCTCTTGCAACGGCATCGAGTTAAGAACGATGCGCGAAAGATCCCACAGCCCGTATGCCGGCATCGCGCTCTCAAGGACAGCCAGGCCCGTGCAGAGGCGGTTGTGCAACGAACCATCCGTATCACCCAGCCAGTTCTTCGTGTTCTGCCGGAGCCCTTCGAACATCGCACCCGTGAGTCCGGCGCCCGAAACGTGAACGACGCCGACCTCCGCCATTTCGCGCACGTCGCCTTCGATCAGCGCGATCAACTCTTCATCGCTCAGCTTTTCGAGTCGCTGCGACGCATCCTTCTCTTCGAGCTCCTTCACGATCCGCTCGGCGTTCTTGACGTCGGACGACATCCTCAACGCAAACCAGAGCATGCGCGGCCCAACAACGAGATAGCGCCACAGTCTGCCGAACGAGAACTTCTTCACGACAGGCGGGATCTCCACATCCACCGCCTGGTCGCGCCCCTGACCGTAGAACTGCTCGATGAACCCCTCCGACTGCGCGAATGGCGTCTGGTCGATCACCTCTAACGAAAGCGTCACGTTGAGAAACGGACGGCCGTAGAAGTACGCGCTAAACGGGTCCTTCGTTTTCGGCCGCAGTCCAAGCCGGCGGGTTGGTTCGTCCCCGTACTCGTTCATGATCGGGACCGTGAACGACTGGTTGAACGGCGAGCTCTGCCCCGGCAGCACCTCCTGCACGTTCGCTGCCGTCCAGATCGTCTCTGGGTCGGTCTCGGTATCGAACTCCGAGACCCACCCCTCAGGCGGCAGCTCCGGCTCGACCCTGGGGACCTCTGCTGGCGCCGGCGTCTCAGGGCGCAGCGGTGCTTCCACCGCTGCCGCTCCCGCGATCGGAGGCTTCGGCTCTACCGGTGCAAGTCCCGCCGTGATCGGGCGCGCCTGCAGAATGTATATCTTGCCATCCGCGACCGCCCACTCAATGTCCTGCGGCAGCCCCGCCTGCTCTTCGATTTCGACCGCCATCCGCGCAAGTTGCGCCGCCTGCTCATCGGTCAGTACAGGCGCTCGAGCCAGCTCGCCGCTCAGCTCTTCGGTTCTCGTGCCACCGTCCGGTGCCGGTAGCACACGCCGTTCCTTCGTCGAGATCTGCTTCGTGACCGTCGCGCCGTCTGCCTTCCGCACGACGAGGTGGTCTGGCGTCACGATGCCCGCCACTACGCCTTCTCCAAGCCCCCATGCCCCTTCGATCACGACGACGTCACGATCGCCGCTCACCGGATCGAGAGTGAAGGCGACGCCCGCTGCCTCGGACGGAACGAGCGCCTGGACAACAACGGCCATCGCCGGCCGTTCATCCTCAATACCCTTCGTCTCGCGATAGTAACGCGCAGTCTCGCAGTACAGCGATGCCCAGCACTCCAGGATGCTTCGAAACATCTCGGCTTCTTCGCGTACGTTCAGCAGCGTTACGTGCTGGCCCGCGAACGAGGCGCTCGCGCTGTCCTCGGCCGTCGCCGATGAACGTACCGCAACTGGTGACTCACCGGCCTCGACGCGCAGCGCTGCAAACGAGAGTACGATCGCATCGCGCAACTCCTCCGGCCAGGCGCACGCGCCGAAGCGTTCGAGCGCGGCCGCATCCGTCTCGAACCGCTCGATCTCGTTGTGCTCCATGAACAGGCGAAACGCCGCTGCCGTCACAACGAATCCGGGCGGCACGGCGTGCGAGGCCCTGGAGAGGCGCGCCAGACCCGCGGCCTTCCCGCCGACCTCCGCCGCCTCTTCTGGTGCCTCAATCAGTTGGTAGACAAGCATCGTAGGTTCGCGCGAGCATCCTAACGCCAGGCGACGGAAAGCGTCAAAGGCAGGCACTACATATACCTAATGAGCTAGCATGATTTCGCCATCCCCGCTCCTACATCTCAGGCGCCGCCTAAACAGAGACGCTGAGCCGCGAGAAGTTCTATCCTGCTGAGGAATCGATGAAGCCCGCTCCTTGTCTAGTGATGGGCGAATGCGCGCCGAACCCAATATCGAGGCCGTTGGCCATCCAAGCGCTTCCATAGCGATGCCGCGTAATCGAGTCCTCATTCTCTGCGCGCTCCTCATCGTCGGCACTGCTGCGCTCGGTCAGCATGATAATGGAGGCGCGGTAATGTCGGCTGGACTCTACGGGCCAGGAGCCACGAGCGCGCCAATGCCGCCGTCCTCCGCGCCGCTCCTCACTACGATTCGTAGCGACGGTGGCCCGATCGCCGCGCTGAAGCACGACACCCTGTCTTCGCAACTCCTTCTGCTCGCTGAGACGAGTGCGCTCATCGGCGCCTCCGGCGTGGACGTAACAGCAGGTGCGATTGAGTACGCGGCGTCGGCGCAACTACGCCATGAGATTGGAGCCAGCGGCCTCCATATCAGTCCAGACGGCTTCGTCCAGATATACGTCGAAACCACCGGAGATGTCGCTACGCTCGAGAGGCGGCTGGAGACAGTTCGCGCGCGCATCGAACGAAGCGATCCGGACGCGGGCATTGTTCAGGCTCAGGTACCCACGGACATGTTGTACGCACTCGCAGCGCTCCCAGGCGTCGATCACGTCCGTAAGCCCGACTACCCTGTGAGCAACACTGGCTCAATCATGACCGAAGGTGATGCCGTCATCAGCGCCGATGTGCTCCGGGACAGCATCCCCGGCATCGATGGCAGCGGCGTCACCGTCGGCGTCATCGCAAATGGCGTGGCAGGGCTGGCGGAAAGTCAGGCGTCGGGCGATCTCCCCGACGTTGACACCGCGACCTGCAACGTCACCAGCGGCGATCCGGCGGCCGGCGGCGCCGAAGGCACCGCCATGCTGGAGATCATTCATGACATCGCGCCCGGCGCCGAGCTCATGTTCGGCAACTTCGGCTTCGGCTCTGGCCTCGATTTCAATGACGCGGTGGATTGTCTCGCCGACGAAGCTGACATCGTGGTCGACGACATTGGGTATTTCGGCGCCGGACCGTACGATGGCACGAGTTATATCTCACAAAACACGGCCGAGGCGCTCAATAGCAGCGGACCCATTCGTGCGTACATCACGTCGGCAGGGAATCAAGCGACCCGGCATTACCAGGGGAGGTTTGTCGACTCCGGCTTCCCGATAATGCTTGGCGGCGACCTTTGGAGTGCGCACGAGTTCGATGGGACGGACTCACAGTATCCCGTCGAGCACGCTGGCCTCGTTAACGCGCCGGCCAATTTCAATCGCTTTCTGCTCAGGCCGGGCGGCACCGCATTCCTTTCATTGTTCTGGGACGACCATTGGGGAGCCTCTTCAATCGTCTATGAGGTCCTCTTCAGCGACGTATTAGAGATACGTGGCTTCGGCTTCGGCCCGTACGAGCGA
>JBKKBW010000266.1:0-7643 GCA_046713635.1 Dehalococcoidia bacterium | reverse complement strand
CACTTCTGGGCGCTGGCGATGCGCTATCGAAACGACTACGCGCGAGCGGGCGTGCCCATGATGCCGGTAGTCCGGGGCGAAGACGAGACCGCGCGCCAGATACTGGTTTACAGCGTTGTTCTTGTCGCCGCGACTCTAGTGCTCGTCCCGGTGGCGAGCATGGGCGTGCTGTACTTCGTGTCAGCGTTGGCGCTGGGCGGATGGTTCGTTTGGTTGGCACTCCGGCTGTATCGTGAGCGGACGCCGCAGTCCTGCAGACACCTGTTTACGTTTTCGCTGGCGTACTTAGCTCTACTGTACGTTTCGATGGGCGCTGACCAACTCATCGCATAAGCTTCAGTACTATGCTTCCCCGAATTCTCCTCGCTAGCGCGATCTTCGCCGCGATAAGCGTTCTCGCCTGTGGGAGCGATAGCGATGGTACTAGGGCCGTCACGGGCCTTGTCACCGCAGTAGACGCACCCTCCCTCACCCAACTCGATGGCTTTAGCTTTAGGACGGATGATGGCAGGGCCCTCGGGTTTAGGATTGCACCCGAGGCCAATCGACAGGACCCGCAAAGGGGTTTCGTACCAGGGCATCTGCGTGAACACGCATTGACCTCCACGAAGGTAAAGATTACCTACCGCGAAGAGGGGAACGAACTCCTCGCGGTCCGAATCGAGGATGTTCTTACTTAGCTCAAGGTTGCTTGAATCGACTGACGCAACTCTTCCGGACTAGCGCTTCCTTCGAAGCGGGCCGCGATCTTGCCATCGCCGCCGACGACAAATATCCAGGGCTCTGTCTTAAGATTCCAATCGTTAGCAGACTGGGAGGCGACGGGGCCGCTGGCTAAGCCGCCGTCAGCTTCTAGTACGAACGGCTCGATGTGGATGAAGTTGAGCGAATCGGCAAATTCAGGCTGCACGGCTTTCACGTTGTCCAGCACGGGGCCGCACAGCGCTGACTGACAGAAGGCCGGGGTTGCGAAAATCACGACGAACGCTCTCTTGGCGTCTATCGCTTGACTGACTGTCATCTGGTAAAAGGCGTCGCTCGGTTCTGTGTCAGTGGTGATTAGCTTCTTGTTCGGTTGCGTGCTTAGTGTGGGATTTTCTGTCCTAGGTGCTAGAGCGCCAATCGTCGGCGACTGGCCTGTTGCGGTAACCTTGAACGTAAGATCGATCTCCTCCGTGACATCTCCCCGTGTTACCGTAAGCAATGCGGGGGCATCTCCGGCACTATCGAAGTTGTGCTCTACCACCCAAAAGCCTGACGTGCCGGGGATAGCCTCAACGTACGTGAGGTTCTCCAGCGAGCCGACTAGCGCGCCTTCGGCGTCTTTGAACTGGAGTTGAACGCTGGTTCCGGGCCCACCAAGTATCTTCTCATTGCTGTTGTTAGCGACGGCGATAGCGATGCGGTTCGGCCCAACGACAAGCTCGGAGTTGCCAGGGATGGGCACGAAGGTTTCCTTGGTAGAACCGTTAGTGGAACCGTTCCCGCACGCCACGGCAAGCGCGAGGGTCAAAAGCAGCATTGAGAGGATGACGTACGGTCGCATGTGCGGCGTTTCTCCTTTTGTCTCCTAGTCCATCACCGGCTGGCGATGCATTCCCCACGCGAGTAGCAGAAATAGCAAGCCCGAGCAGCACGAGAAGATCGACTCCGGCGCCGACGTAGCCTGGAGTTGCTCCCGCGTAGGGGCGACAAGGCCCGAACGGAGGTGGCTTGTGCGCCTGTGCTCATGGAGCTGTCTTATGTTAGCGCGACCCATGCTCTGGAACGAGCGCTTGACCCCTTCGGTATGCCCGCCGATAATGAGGCAGAGGCAATAAGCGTACTAGGTACACTAATTATGCGAAATCTCCGCGTTGGCCTTGCGCAGATTAATAGCACTGTTGGCGACCTCGAGGGGAACGCGGCGAAGATCCTTGAGTACGCCCGACGCGGGCGAGATTTAGGCTGCGATCTGGTCGCGTTTCCAGAGCTGGCACTGACCGGCTATCCGCCGGAGGACTTGCTTCTGCGCCGCCGGTTTGTGGCGGACAATCGCTTGGCGCTCCAGGCTATCGTTGAAGAGGCACCGCAAGACATCGCGCTCGTTGTTGGCTTTGTCGACGAGGCGGTCAGCATCTATAACGCGGCCGCCCTGATCGCTGGGAGGCGAGTTGCGGGAGTCTACCACAAGCAGCTCTTGCCCAACTATGGCGTGTTCGATGAACAGCGTTACTTCCAAGCCGGCAGCGAGGCGCCTATATTCGAGATCGCTGGGGCGCGGGTTGGCGTCACTATTTGCGAAGACATCTGGTATCCGGACGGTCCGCACCGCGTGCAGGCTCTTGCCGGCGCCGAAGTGATCGTAAACATCAACGGGTCGCCGTTTCACGCGGGCAAGCTGAGTTTGCGCGAAGGCATGATCTCGGCGCGTGCGAGCGACGAGTCGGTGATCATCTGCTATGTGAACCTCGTTGGTGGGCAGGACGAGCTCGTCTTTGACGGCGGCAGCATGGTCTACGATGAGCGCGGCCAGCTCATTGGGCGATCCGCGCAGTTTGAAGAAGAGTTGCTCGTCTGCGATCTGGACTTGGATGCTGTGCAGGGGGCACGGTCGCGCGACTCGAGGCGACGTGAGGAGCGCGTCGAACTGGACTCGCCTGCGACTCCGCTGATTCGAGTTTCGACGGAGGCAGATCGACTAGAGAAGCCCACGATCGAGGCGCGGATTGCTGAGCTGCCCGAAGCAGATGCTGAGGTGTACGCGGCGCTGGTTACGAGCGTACGTGACTATTGGAGGAAAAACGGCGCGACGAGCGCGCTGGTGGGCCTTTCCGGAGGTATCGACTCGAGCTTGGTCGCTGCGATCGCGGTGGATGCACTCGGCGCGGAGCACGTCACTGGCGTGGCCATGCCATCACGCTATTCGTCGGAGGGATCACTCGCAGACGCGAAGGCTGTCGCAGAGAACCTGGGCATAGGTCTGGAGATCATCCCAATCGAGCCGGCACACGCCGCATACCTTGAGGTCCTGGAGCGCCCATTCGTTGGGACAGCACCAGGCGTCGCGGAGGAGAACCTGCAGTCGCGCATACGTGGCAACATCCTTATGGCGCTCTCAAACAAGTTTGGCGCGTGGGTGATCACCACGGGCAACAAGAGTGAGTATGCGACGGGCTATTGCACGCTCTATGGCGATATGGCTGGGGGGTACGCGGTGCTGAAGGATGTGCCGAAGACGCTTGTGTACCGCTTGGTTGAGTACAGAAATCGCGTCGGTGGCAGCGACCTGATCCCGAGAACGGTGATCGACAAGCCGCCATCGGCAGAGCTGAGGCCAGACCAGCGCGACACGGACGCGCTTCCGCCATACGAGCAGCTCGATCCCATCCTTGAGTTGTATGTGGAAAACGAGCACAGCCTGGAGGAGATCGTGTCGCTTGGCCACGATGAGGCACTGGTGCGGCGTGTGATGGCCCTCGTCGACCGGAGCGAGTACAAGCGGCGACAGGCGCCTCCGGGCGCGAAGATCACGCCCCGTGCGTTCGGCCGCGACCGGCGGCTGCCGATCGCAAATCGCTACAAGGGTTACTAACTATCGGCTGAGCTGGCGGAACGTTCTCTCCTCCCCCGGTGTATATGAGGCGGTATCCTTCCGCGGAAGGGAGCCTTTGGAAGACGAGCAATCGGTCGCGCTGCGCGCGCAGCAGGGCGACCCGGAAGCGTTCACTGACCTCGTGCGCACGTACGAGGAAGTAGCGTTTCGGGTCGCGTACCTGATCGTGCGCGACGAAGCAGAAGCGGCTGACGTAGCTCAGGAGGCGTTCATCCTTGCGTACCGATCCTTGAGACGCTTCGATACGCGGCGGCCGTTTCGGCCATGGCTGCTGCGAATCGTGACTAATCAGGCGCTCAACAACCGGCGCAGCGCCGGCAGGCGCCAGGCAATGACGACACGATACCAAGCAGAAGTCGGAAGTGACGGTCGGGATTCTCCTGAACGCGCGGCGGAAACGCAAGAGGAATCGCAGCGCGTCCGGAACGCTATCACCCAGCTTGATGAGCAAGACCAGACCGTCATCTACTTGCGCTACTTTGCTGGCGCTTCTGAAGGGGAAACGGCGACCGTCCTGGGCCGGCCGATCGGAACAGTGAAGTCACGGCTCCACCGGGCGCTCCGTAGGCTGCGCCGCGTCATCGAAGAGGAGTGCCCGGAGTTGGTGCGTGAGAGTGCGGAAACGAGGTCGAGGGTATGAGCGTCGATTTGGATCGAGAACTCTTCGAAGTGGACGCACTGTTGCGGCGCGTGGCGGGCTCGCTGAGCTATCCAGCCACGCCGCCGATATCGATGGCGGTGCGCGGTCGATTGCAAACGCGCCGTTCGACCGCGGAGCGAGCCGTTGATGCACTCGCAGCGGTTGGAATGCGGCCGCTGCAACAGGCGGCGCTTGGAGCGCTGGCTTTGGCTGTGATTGCGATAGGTGTCTCGTTAGCGGTACCGACTTCGCGCTCCGCATTGGCAGACTTCTTCCACCTGGGTCATGTTCGAGTCGAGCGCCAGCCGTTGATTGGCCCGACGCCATCCTCGCTTAGCCCGCAGAGTTTCGCCAGACCGAGCACGTTCATCGTGGCCGAACAGATCGCTGACTTTCCGTTGCGCTTGCCGACGCGTGACAACGAACGTCTGCTACCTGAAGAAGTATACGTCCAGGGCGAGACGTCTAGCCTGCCAACAATCATCTTCGTCTATGAGGACGAGGGCTATGACCTGTATGAAACACGGCTCAGCTACTTTGCAAAGGGCGGTCCAGACCCGAGCTTGATCCACGACATCCAGTTGGATGGCCAGCCGGCGTACTGGATCGATCAAGGTGGCCACGTTGCCTCATTCCTCGACGAGCAGGGCCGTGTCGTGGTGGAGTCTCGCCGGTCGGTTGAACGCGCAACGCTGCTCTGGGAACGAGACGGGATCACGTACCGACTAGAGACGGCGCTGTCGCAGACCCAGGCGATTCAAGTAGCTGAGTCTCTGCGCTAGCTGGGAACCATCGATGCTGCTCTGGTGTACTTGGTGGTGAGACCACCTAGGAGGTAGCGTCATGCAGCGCACAAGTTCGGGACACCTTCGCCGCCGCCACTTCGTGATAGGGTTCGGAATCTTGCTTTTTGCCGGCCTAGTGACCGCAGGGGCGGCGTTCGCCGTTGCGGCGCCTGGGGGCAACGCATCACGAGGTCCCAGCGGCATCATCAACTACGCGGGAGTCTCGGGCGAGCATAGCGTCCTAGCAGGTGGACGGGCTGCCGACTACAGGGCCGTCACGGAACCGCTCGTGGTGCAGTCGATAATACCGCTCGAAGGTCCGTGGCCTGCCCGCTCCGGCGGAGCATCGGCTTACTTGGAGTCCGAGGGCGACGACCGGTGGATGGCTGTCCGTGATGCCAGTGGTGCGCATCGAGTGGCGCAGGTGTCAGGGCCGGGCGATCCGCCGCTCGTCGCCGGCACGAAGGGCGAGGCGCGGAGCGCTAGTGGAGTGCCGCTCGTCGCGAGCTGGTCGCCAGATGGCGCTCTGTTGGCGTTTGGCAGCGTAACCGGCTTCCCGTTCACTCTCAACATCGCTTCGGCCGAATCAACGTCAGCGCGGCCTTATGAAGTAGGGAACGACTACGTCGGCGAGGCCGTATGGTCTCCCGATGGTCGCTACCTCGCTGTCTCGAGCTACTCGATCGATCGTAGTCATCACACAATCTTTATCTGGGACCGGTTAACGAAAGGGCTTCGTCAACTCATCGATGGCTGCCATATCATCTGGTCGCCGGACAGCAGCTACCTCGTCGTCCACCGCGATCCATACGAGCAGCCCGGCGTTTCGGTCGTTTCTATTGACGGCACGTACGTCCATAGCCTGAGTGACGATCCGAACGGCTTTCCGTCAGCGTGGGTCGCGGAGTAGAGGAGGGGCAGCATGTCCATACTAACGATTCGCTCGCGCTCTTGGGTCGTCGCGGGCGCACTGCTAACGCTCGGACTGGTCGCGGCGCTTTGGGCGGCTGCAAGCCCCGCTTATGCGGGCGGCGGCTGTCGCGGCATGCCGGCGACGTTGGGAGAAACGACTGCCGTGGAGACCGGCGATTCGCCATGCTTCGAACCAACGTTGATCACTGTAGACGAAGGTGAGACGGTGACGTGGACGAACAAGGGCTCGCTGCCACACATGGTGACCGGCGCGAACGCTTCGTGGGGCGACTACACTGAGTTCAGGCAGGGCGAGTCGGTGTCGCACCAATTTACAAGCGCTGGCGCGTATCCGTATTACTGCTTGTTGCACCCAGGCATGGTCGGCGCGGTGCTCGTCATGAGCGACGTTGGATCTAACCGTGCCGAGTCAGCCAGCCTCGCTGGATCTTCGGACTTGGACCGCTTGTCGAACACCGCCGTAAGCGAGAACTGTAACAGCAGTCGCGGGCCCCTGATCCTAGCCGGCGCCGTCGCGGCCCTGCTAGTATTCGGCTCCTTCGGGTTCGTACTCGGTCAGCGTCGTAGGAGTGGTTAGGCCCTATTCGCCTTGAGCCAGTCGAGCACTTCTCCCGCGTGGCCGCGTGGGCTGACTTTCGGCCACACCTTCTCGAGCTTGCCATCTATGCCGATGATGAACGTCGCGCGATCAACGCCCATGTACTTCCTGCCGAGGAAGCTCTTTTGCCCGTAGACCCCGTACGCATCCGCGACCTTGTGCTCGGTGTCGGTAAGAAGCGTAAACGGTAGGTCGAACTTGTCGCGGAACTTTTGGTGCGACGCTGCGTCATCTAGGCTAACGCCTACGACTGTCGCGCCTGCACTCTCCAGCATGTCCATATTGTCGCGGAAGCCGCAGGCTTCCATGTTGCAGCCGGGCGTGTTGGCCTTCGGGTAAAAGTAGAGGACTACGCGCTTTCCCGCGAAGTCCTTCAGACTTACGGTCTCGCCCTTGTCGGTCTCAACGGTGAAGTCGGGCGCGGGCTGTCCTTCTTGAAGTTCTGTGGCCATGTGAGTCTCCGTTCTCGTTGGGGTAGGGGTATCTTAGCTCGTTTGGCTAGCGCTTGTTGAGCTGCATCAAGGTGGCAGGCAGTTCAGCGAGGCGCGAGATGACAGCATCGGGTGCCACGATGGCGTTCTCAAGAGTCTCTTGGCGGTACTCGTGCGTGAGAACGGTGCGCATGCCGATAGCCTTCGCGCCGCTGATGTCATCTAGGAGGCGATCGCCGACGAATAGCGCCTCGTCGGCTGGGGCCCCGAGTTGGTCGAGTGCGCGGTGGAAGAGCGATGCATGCGGCTTTCGATATCCGGCACCGCTCGACACGACGACAGCGTCCAGGTAGCGGACAAGGCCGAGCTTCCAGAGGAGTTCTTCGATCGCGGAAGGCAGTGCAATCGTGTTGGTGATGCAACCCATCGCGATGTCTTGCGTATGGAGCGTCGCAAGCGCGCATAGCGTGCCGGGGACTATAACGGGGACATCTAGCTCCGTGCCGAAGAAGATGTGGGTGACGTCGGCGACGAGCCGTTCGGACACAGGCGCTTCGAGCGCGGCCAGCGCCTCACGAACGAAGACATCGCTAGTTGGTTGTTCGAGCCGGCTGCCGTCGGCGTACCACTGTTCGATGATGCGCTCGAGTTGCTTGAGGAG
>JBKKBW010000265.1:0-7222 GCA_046713635.1 Dehalococcoidia bacterium | reverse complement strand
CCTCTGTCGGTCCGTCAATCGGTCCTTCGGTTGGCTGCTCGATAGGTACGTCGGTCGGCTCTTCCACTATCGTGCCGTCATCCGTGGGAATCGGCGCGGCCGACGTCGGCCCTGGCTTGTCGTCAAGCGAGCTGCTCCCTCCATCGCCAAACCCCGCCGCGATCAGGGCGCCGACGATCGCGAATGCCACACCGGCGACGACACCGAGTGCGATCATTCGGCGCCACGATTGTGGCCCTCCAAGGATGCGCTGCCAGCGTCCTCGCTTCGGCGGCGGCCCCGGATAGTCAGCCACCATCGCGCTCCATCAGCGCCTCGGTGACGCGCGAGAGCGCCTGAGAGGCGAGCGCGATGTAGTCCCGTGGGTGCAAATCGTCCAGCTTCGTTAGAATCTCGTCGCGCGCCTGCACCGGGTCGTTCTGGTCTTCGTCGAAGTTGATGCTCATCTTCAGCTCGTACAGCTCGCCGTCCTCGCAGACGACAATGCAGCCGCGGTCGCCGGTGTCGGCGCCCTCCGCCTCTACCTCGATGGCGTTGGTGAAAAACGCACTTGGGAAGGGCGGAAAGGGGTGCAGCTGCCCGGCTGCCTCCTCCAACATCTGGCGAAGCTGAGCCGCGGTCTGCTCCAGGAGAGCATCGGCTTGCTGCTTGCGGGCCATTGGGCCATCTGCCACGAATCGATTATAGGCAGCGTGCCGGCTGGGAGCGACCCGACCGCGCTTGACAAAGCTTGTATTCTGGCATAGAATTAGAACACCTATTCTAGTTCAAGGGAAGACTCGCGATGCCAAGAGTTACATTCGAAGAGATCGAGTGCAAGAGCGCCCTCAATCGAGTGAATCTGCCGTCCATGCCTCACATGCGTTGGAGCCTGAATCCCTACCGAGGCTGTCAGCATGCGTGCGTCTACTGCTTCGCCCGCGGGAACCACGAGTTTCTTGGATACGACACAGGTCGCGACTTCGACCAACGTATCATCGTCAAGACGAACCTGGCGCCAGTTCTTCGGCGCGAACTCGGCCGCCCGGCCTGGAGACGCGAGTCGGTCACGATTGGCACGGCGTGCGACCCGTACCAGCAGGCCGAGCTCAAGTACGGCCTGACGAGGGCCGCGCTCCAAGCCTTTCGCGACTTTGCCAGCCCGTGTTCCCTCATCACGAAGTCACCGAACATCGTGCGGGATATCCCGCTATTACGCGAACTGTCCGGATCGGCTGAATGCACAATCGTCTTCAGCATCCCAACACTGCGCGAGGAGATCTGGGAGCACATCGAGCCAGAAACATCGAAACCCAGCAAGCGTCTCGAAACCATCGCCAAACTCGCCGACGCCGGTGTGCGTTCTGGCGTCATGCTGGCGCCGATCATCCCCGGCCTGACGGACGACCGCGAGAGCATGGAAGCTGTCGTACATGCGGCGAAGGAGCACGGCGCAGCGTTCATCGGCGACAACGTGCTCTACCTCAAGCCCGGTACGAAGGAATGGTTCATGCCCTTCCTGCGAGAGACATACCCGCACTTGCTGCCACAGTACGAGCGCTTCTACCAGGGCGCCTACGCGCCGAAGCACTACACGCGTGACGTTTCGACGACGGTCCAGGAGCTGCGGGAGCGCTGGGGCTTGACGCCTCGCCACGAAGAGCGAAAGCGCACCGTTGGTCAGCTTGAGCTGGCGATGTAGACGAGGTCTCTAACCTAACCCTGAACACGGGGGCCCTTCGTTACACTTCGATGGCATGCACCATCTCCACCTCACGCAGGCCATCGGTTCGACGCCGCTCATCGAACTGAAGCACTGTAGCCCAAACCCCGATGTGCGGCTCTACGCCAAACTCGAGGGCTGGAACCCCACGGGCAGCATCAAGGACCGTATTGTCCGCGAGATACTTGCTGCTGGACAAGCAGAGGGGCGTCTCCGGCCCGGCGACACGGTCATCGAAGCCAGCACCGGAAACACCGGCATCGCGCTGTCGATGGTCGGGCGTGCGCTGGGCTATAACGTACGCATCGTAATGCCGGAGAATATCTTCCCGGAGATCCCGCGAGCGATCGAGGTCTACGGAGCAACGATCGATTGGGTGAGCGCAGACGAAGGAGTTCGCGTCGCAGTGGAAAGAGCGCGTAAGCAGGCCAAGGAGAACGACTGGTTCTTCGTCGATCAGTTCTCTAATCCGAACAACGCCCAGGCGCACTACAACACCACTGGCTGCGAGATCCTTGAGGAGCTCCCGGAGATCGATGCGCTCGTTGCCGGTGTCGGTACAGGCGGAACACTGATGGGCGCGGGCCGACGTGTGAAGGAGGCCAATCCGGACGCGAAGCTGATCGCCGTGGAGCCGCATCCAGGCAACCAGCTTCAGGGCCTCAAGACGTTGGCGGACGGCTTCATCCCGCCCATCCTTGATCTCGATCTGCTCGACGGCAAGATCCTCGTCCGCAGCTCGCATGCGTTTCGGGCTGCGGCGGAGGTCATGCACCGTGAGTCGATCTTTGCAGGCGTCTCGTCTGGCGCCGTACTGCATGCCGCGCTGAAGTACGCCAAGCGATTCGAGCGCGGGAAGGTGGTCCTCATCTTCGCCGACAGCGGCTGGAAGTACCTGGAGACCAACCTCTGGACCGCCGCCTACGAAGGCGACGATGACGAGCTGGACGATACGATCTGGTGGTGAGCATTGCCAGTACCGAAGCGAAGCGCCAGTTGACACTAGGCACCCCCGTGCGCTGGAATGCAGACAATGGTTACTGAAGAAGTCACGGCGCTTCAAGTCGATTCTCAGCAACTCGGCCGGCTGGAGCTGGAGGACCTCGAGCTCCCCTACGTCGACCTTGAGGGCGAACCAGCGGTCCGCAACAAACTCGTCCTCTACGAGACCGAGTACAGCTATGTCCGCAGCTTCCCTATCCAAGGTCACTCAGCGATCATGCCAGGCTTCGCCAAGGAGCTGTTAGCTCAAAACAAGCGCATCCTCGTGGCAGAGCGGCACGACCGATACTACGTCTACGTGGACTAGGTTGGAACGACGGGCCAAACGGCCGCGCAAGCAGAACCCACCTCACGTGAAGCTCTTCCGGGCTAGCTGCTCAACCTGTAACCGCGTCTTCGAGGGCAACTTCCCCATGTGGGTGCGAATCGGCCCGTTTCCGTGCATCTGCGGAGCACGAGTGCCCGCGCCCCTTATGTTCGATGACGAACCCGAACGCTGGCAAATGGACTAGCACGAATGGTGGTAGAATACGGCACATCTAGTGCACGGAGGCGCAGCATGGCGACGTACATCTTCCTAAGCACGCTTACTGACGACGGACGTAAGACGATCCGGGCGCGGCCTGAGCGTATCGAAGAGGTCAACAAAGAAATCGAAGCGATGGGCGCGAAGGTGATCGACCAGTACGCGGTCCTCGGCCCGTACGATTTCATCTCGATAGTAGAAGCCGTGGACAACGAAGCGGTCGCGCGCATTTCGATCGAGTTGGGCGCGCGCGGTACGGTGCAGATCATGACCATGCCTGCGCTTCCTATCTCGAATATGGTCGAGCGGCTGAGGAAAGATTCCTAGCGCAATGCACATATCGCACCGGTACGCACGCTAGCGCCGGGTAGGAGAGCGTACCATGCCTGTGGTAACGATCTCAGGCCAGCCGGGCACCGCCGCACATGACATCGGCCGCCTCACGGCGCAACGGCTCGGCATCGACTACATCGATCAGGAGATCTTGGTCCAGGCCGCGAGTACACTCGGTGTACCGATGGAGTCCGTCGTTGCGCTGGACGAGCGGACGGCATCCTTCGGCGAACGCGTCGCGACCATGCTGCGGCGCTTCCTCGAACGCTCTGCCGCGGCCGGAGCTAGCGATCCGATGCTCGGCACTCCGGGTAGCCTCGACGTTGTGCTCAGCCGGTCGTACGCGGAGGCTGCCGCAGACGAGGCCACTGAGGAACTCTCCGACGAACGCTACATCGGCGCGTTAACCATCCTGGTGCGCGATCTAGCCGCGCACGACGACGTGGCCATCATTGGCCGCGGTAGCCAGGTAATTCTGAAGGACCATCCGGGAGTCCTCCATGTTCTACTCGTCGCGCCCCTGCAACACCGTATTGAGTCGCTCGCGGAGCGGGAGGGCTTGTCGAAAGAAGACGCGACGAAGCGTGAGCACGATGGGACGCGCGGTCGCGCAGCGTTCCATCAGAAGTTCTTCAAAGTCGACGTCGACAAGCCGGCGCTCTACCACCTCGTACTCAACACAGCCCGCCTGAGTCCCGTGGACGTCGCGGAGCTCATCGCAGCCGCCGTTCCACGCGTCGAAGCCAGACAGCGCACCTAGTCTCATGCTCGCTGGCCCTCTCATCATCCTGCTCAGTTATCTGATCGGCGCAGTCCCTGTCGCCTACCTAACTGGGCGCATGCTGCGCGGCATCGACATTCGAGACTACGGTAGCGGCAACCTAGGGCCATCGAATATCTGGCAGAACGTATCAAAACCAGCGACGATTCCCGTGGGCCTGATCGAAATAGGCCAAGGCGCCGCCGGCATTCTCATTGCGAAGGCCGCAGACCAGAGCATCGATGTGCAGGTGTTGGCCGGAATCGCTGCGCTGGGCGCACACAACTGGTGTCCGTTCCTCGGGTTGGACGGCGGCCGCGGCGTCGCATCCGCGATTGGCTTCATGCTTGTGCTGTCGTGGCCAGCGCTAGCTGCGTTCATTGTCATCGCTCTTGCGGGCGTACTTCTGCGCGGCGTGCCGCAATTCGTCGGCCTGGCGCTTCTCTCGATGCCCCTTTGGGCAATGCTCGCCGGCCAGCAGCCTCCGATCGTGGCTGGCCTAGCAGGTGTCGCCGCACTGATCATGATCAAGCGCGTCTTTGGGAACGACGTGACGGCGCTTTTTCGACCGCGCGGCGGCGATGTGCTGGTCAACCGCCTCCTCTTTGACCGCGACACCCGCGAGCGCGAGCGTTGGGTGCGCCGAACGCGGACTAACTAGGCCGCCGCGCGACCCAGATCATCTCAGGGCTGAAGTCCTCGAACGCGCTGCCGAAGCAATCGCCAAAGAGCGCCTCGATCTCGAAGCCGGAACGCAGGAGCAGGTGCTCCATCTCGTAGCGAAACGTGTAGCGGAGCTTGAGATCGCGGTAGATGCGCGACATGACCGCCCCTTCATCGGACAGGTCTTCGTCGATGAACGTCGTTTCTACGCGCTGGATGGCGGTCCGATACGTGCGCGTCTCCCATTTACCTGGCCGGTCGTCCGTGCGCGCCCGACGCTGCAAGCCACCTTTCTTTGACGTCATCCATTGTGCGATCGCAACAATGTCCGGATTGAAGATATCCAGCGCGAACCGGCCACCCGGTACGAGGTGCTCCCGAACACAGCGCAAGCACGCCAGCTGGTCTTCGACGGTTAGCAAGTGCTGGAACGAACGAAATGGGATGTAGATGAGGCCGAAGCGCTGGTCCAGGGCAAACGAGCGCATATCGCCTTCAAGCCAGGTGGCATTGTCCAGCGCGATGCTCTTTTCGTGCGCGCGGCCGAGCATGCCCGCGTTGAGATCGAGGCCGACGATGCTGACGCCTTCGAGAGCAATCGGGATTGCGACTCGCCCCGTGCCGCACGCGAGCTCGAGCACGGGATATCCGGCGGCATGGGCGTCCTTAGCGAGCTCTGTAAAGAAGTCGACGTCGCCGGGGACCCCCTCCGTCGCCGCATCGTACGCGATGGGATCATAGAACTGGCGCATCACGCACCACCGCCGTGGAGCACATCGAACTCGCTGCGCAGGATGCCCATCGTGATCGTGTTGATGTAGCGGCCCTCCCGGTACGAATTTTCTCGCAGCGTGCCTTCCATGACGAAGCCAACTTTCTTGTAGCATGCCTGTGCGCGCTCGTTGAACTCGTAGACGTGCAGCCACACACGATTGAGATTCATCTCGTGGAAGGCAAAACGCAGCAGGGTAACGATCGCGTCGCCGCCGTAGCCATTCGACCAGTAGTCCTTGTCGCCTATCATGATGCCGAGGCTCGCCTTGCGGTTCTCCGGCTGTCCGTCGTGCAGGCCGATGTTGCCGATGTGCACGCCGTCCTTCGTCTCGATGGCGAGCGCGGTGTTTCCGAAGTCATTAGCGGGCCGGTCGCTCAGCCAGTGCTCTTCCTCCTTCTTAGCCATCGGGTAGCGGATCGTTAAGAAGCGCGTGACATCGCGGTCGTTCACCCACTGGAACTCACGGTCGACATCCCCTGGCTCCAATGAACGTAGATTGACCAGCTTACCCTCTAGCATCGTCCCCTCCTTTGTGCAGCTCATCGAACTCCTGACGCAGGATTCCCATCTCAACGAAGTCCCAATAGCGTCGGTGGCGATAGACATCCTGGCGGAGGCGCGCCTCCTCCCGAAAGCCACAGCGCTTGTAGCAGGCGATCGCGCGCTTGTTGTACTCGACGGTAGTTAGCCAGACGCGGTTGAGGTTCATCTCGTGGAACGCGAAGCCGAGGAGCGTGACGACAGCGTCGCCTCCGTACCCCTGCGACCAGCACTCCTTCTCACCGATCGTGATCGCGAGGCCAGCCTGGCTGTCCTCCATTCGAACGTCGTAGAAGCTGGTCGTGCCGATGTGCCGTCCGTCTTTTGTTTCGATGGCTAGGATACCGCCGTTCGAGAAGCTCATTTGCGACATCCCGCTAAGGAAACGCTCCTCCTCCGCGAGCGAGATCGGGTAACGCTGCGCGATCAGGTTGCCAACGACATCCTGGTCGTTGAACCAGCGGTGGCAACGCTCCGCGTCGGTGGGTTCCGGCCGGCGGAGCCGCACGAGCTGGCCCTCGATCATTGCTGCCTTCCCTCCATAACAAGGAGGCCCGTCGCTTCTGCGACGGGCCTCCTTTCTTGTTCTCTGTTTCTGACTAATGTAGTTCGGAAAGCCTCAGCCCGTCGCACGACGGCGCGCACGTGTTTGCATCACCAATATTCTCTCGGCGTCGTCCGTGCATAGCTACCGCGAACAGACTGTTGTACATATCCATCACTCCGAATGTAGACGCGATGCTATCACACCAGCCGCAGGCGTGTCAAGCGAGGCAGCTCGAGCCTACATCGCCGCGGCGGTCGACCCGCCATCGACCTGGATCGTCGTGCCCGTAATCTGCCGGGCCTGCTCCGATGCCAAAAACAGGACAAGCGCGGCCACGTCTTTTGCTTCGGCGAGGCGGCGGAGCGGGATACGTG
>JBKKBW010000264.1:0-5499 GCA_046713635.1 Dehalococcoidia bacterium | reverse complement strand
CTGTAGCACGGCGAGGATTGCCTCGTCGTCCGCCGGTCGATAGGAGCGCGACGCCCACGCTTGGGGAAGGCTGGTAGCTGTGTTCACCGTGGGTCCCGTCCGTTATACCAGGTCTGTGTCGCCCGCGGTGAAGTGCACACGGACGTTAGGATCGCGCAGCAACTCTAATTCCTGGGCGGTCTTTATGCAGGGACGGCAATTCAGGCGTAACCGGCTATCTCGCGCCGTAAAGCCCGCGCAACGAAGTAACTCTTGATAAGGATGGCGCGCTGGAAGCCAGCACTCAATCCGCTCTAGCGGGTGCGGCTGGAGGGAGACGAGGGCGTGATCGACGAGGATGCTGGCCACATCGAGGCGGCCGGGAAGCACGAGCAGGTCCGCGATGTATCCCCGGCCACGCGAGCAACGGGTTACGACATAGCCGAGCAGCACGCCGTCATGCTCAGCGATTGTGATGTCAAACCTGCCTGCCCGCCTGTCGGCGTAACGCCAGTTCACTACGTCTTTCGTGCGCGAGCAGATAAGGTCGAACGCCGTGCTGGCATTACGCCACAAGACGTCCACACGGTCATCGAACGCATCAACATTACGAATGGCGAGTGTCGAGATGCGCGGGGCAGGTGCTGGCGAGCCAGGGTTAGGGCGGCTGAGAGCTT
Organism: Dehalococcoidia bacterium; assembly: GCA_046713635.1. Taxonomy (GTDB): domain Bacteria; phylum Chloroflexota; class Dehalococcoidia; order DSTF01; family RBG-16-68-14; genus JBBDXS01. The sequence goes on along the minus strand of JBKKBW010000264.1, from coordinate 4,843 downwards.
CCAGCTGGTTTCCGAGCGGGAAGATACCCGGGATTGTTTCCTGCAGGCGGAGGACGGCAGGATGGCCGCTCTCGTAGGCGAGCTTCAGATCGAAGGTCTGGACAGCCACGCGCCCATCGAGACCGCGGTAGTCGATGTCGACGAGCCGGTTGAGCAAGCCGCGCTCCCGGCAGGAAGGGGCGACGGAAATGTCGGCCGCCTGGTACGCGAGCAGGGGCGCACCATAGAAGATGACCTCACGAACCATGACGAGTCGAACGCCGGCGATCTCGCCATCGTGCTCTGCGACAGGCGTGAAGGTTGATGCGATCGGATGGCTGGCCAGCTTCCAACGGAGGTGGTCAAGAGGGCTGCAAGAAATATCCACTCTCGGCCACGACGTGAAGGATGCCTGCAGGACACGAAGAATGGCGGGCGCATCGCCATCACGGTAGAAGCGGCAGCGCCCGGGTGAAGGCAGCGACGTTGTTGGAGCGGTCATGCGGCATCGAACAGGTCAATGATCGTTTTCAACATGCGAACGAGGTGGATACGTTGCGCGACAGGCGTGTTGCCGAGGCGGACGATGATGAGGTCAAGGGCGGGGACGATGACGAGGCGCTGGCCGGAGTAGCCGGAGGCAAAGAACGTACCCAAGGCATCGTCGTTCAGCCACCACTGGGCACCGTAGCCGTAATTGTAGTCTTCGGGGCCGGGATCAGCAGGCCCTGGTGTGCGGCAGTAGTCAACCCAGTCTCCGGGCAGGATGCGTTGTCCGCCCCAGCAACCATCGCGCAGAACGAACAGTCCGAAGCGTGCGAAGTCGCGCGCGGTGGCGTAGCAGAACGAAGAGGCGATCCACGACCCCGAGGCGTCGAACTTCGGGGATGCGGTCGACATGCCAATAGGCCCGAATAGCTGATCTCGCAAATACGCCTCGTATGCTTCCTGGCCGCCGAGAACGTCCCGTGCGATCGATGCCAGAATGTTCGTGGTGCCGCTGGAGTAGTTGAAGAACGTGTTAGGCGTGTGATCGAGCGGGAACGAGGCTGCGAAGGCGCCCGTGTCGCCGGCGCCGGGGCGGAAGAGCATCTTGATGGTGTCCGAGACATGTTCATCAACGTAGTCTTCGACGAAGTGCAGGCCGGATGTCATGTGCAGGAGCGACTCGATCGTGATGGCGGCGCGTGGGTCGCCGGGCTGCTGCCACGCCTCGACCGGCGCGCGATCTTCGATGCGGACCAGGCCATCGCGGACGAGCAGGCCGTAGAGCGCGCTGAGTATGCTCTTCGCCATCGACCACGAGTGGAGCGTGTCGGACGGGCCTATGCCCGGCGCATAGTGTTCCGCAACGATGTGGCCTCGATGGACGACGAGCAGCGCATTCGTCTGGACGGTGGTCTCCGGCTGTGGCTCGGCGAACGTGGTGTCGAAAAGAGTTGCGAGCGCGGTGGCGGCACTTGGGGGCGGCTCGCCCGCAGGCCAATCGTCGACGGGCCAGAGGACACCTGTAGGTTGAGTAGGTAGGGGGACCAGCACGGGCATAGCGGCAGCATTGTAGCCGAACTTCCAGCGGTCGGTCTGTGCTGATTGCTGGTGGAGCGAGCTGAAGCGGGCTAGACCACGGCGGGCTCGGTCATGCCGGAGCCGAACTGGGACATGAAGAGCGCGTAGTACTGGCCACGGGTAGCCATGAGCTCCTCATGCGACCCGGCTTCCGCGATGCGACCCTGTTCCAGGAAGTAGATCCGGTCGACGTTGCGGATGGTGGAGAGCCGGTGCGCGACGATGAAGACGGTGCGGCCGACCATGAGATCGGCAAGGCCCTCGAGGAAATCGGCTTCGGTGCGCAGGTCGAGGGCCGACGTCGGTTCGTCGAGGAGCAAGATCGGGGCGTCCTTCAGGAAGGCGCGAGCGATGGAGATGCGCTGCTGCTGGCCGACCGAGAGCTTGACGCCGCGCTCACCGACCTCGGTCTCGTACTTGGCGGGAAGATCCTGGACAAAGGCTTCGGCACGGGCGGCACGGGCTGCTGTCTCCACCTCTTCGTTCGTTGCGTCGAGACGGCCGTAGAGGATGTTCTCTCGCACTGTTGCTGCGAAGAGAAGCGGCTCTTGCGGCACCATGCTGACGAGATCGCGAAGCGCGACGACCTTGAGCGATCGGACATCCTGGCCGTCGATCTCGATGGCGCCTTCGGTGACATCGTAGAGGCGCGGGATCATGTTGAGTATCGTCGTCTTGCCGGAGCCGGTCTCGCCGACGATGGCGATCTTCTCGCCTTTGCGGACGACGAAGTCGATCTCTTCGAGGACGGGGCGGCCGGACTCGTAGGCGAAGCGGACGTGGCCGAAGTGGATCGCTTCGTCGAACGATGGCTTGTCGATAGCGTTCGGCGCTTCGGTGATGTCGGACTTCTCGTCGAGCACCTCGAACGCGCGGCCGACACCGACGACGGCATCCTGGAATGGGCCGTAGACGAACATGATCTGGTTCATCATCTGGTAGATGCCCTGCATGTAGGTGATAAAGATCCAGATGTCGCCGATGGTGACGTGGCCGTTGACGTATCGATAGGCGGCGAAGAGCAGCACGGCTGTCGTCCCCAGCCCTGTGATGACGACCGTCGCGACGTTGAGGAACTGCTCCGCTAAGCGGAAGCGCAACTGCGCGTTGACGAAGTTCAGGCTGGTCGCCTGGAAGCGCTCCTGTTCGCGGCCTTCGCGGCCGAAGACCTGAACGGCGCGAATGGCGCCCAGTGTTTGCTCGATCAGCGACGTGAGGCGGCTCATGTGCTCGCGGCTCTGCTGCGAGGCGCGCTGGATTCGGCCGGTGAGGCGATCGATCGAGAAAAAGAGCGGCGGCAGGACGCAAAGCGCGACGAGCGTGAGCCACACGTCAACGAACACCATCAGCACGACCATAAGGACGAGGCGGAAGATGAGCGTTGCCCACGTCTGGATGCCGTAGATCATCACTTCCTGAATGCTGCGCGCGTCGTTGATCGAACGCCAGATCGAATCGCCGATGGACTGATTCGCGTGGTAGCGGAGCGAGAGCGAGCGCAGGTGGCCGACGATGCGCGAACGGAGCGTGTGGATCATCATCAACGCGGTGCGCGCGATGACGTAGAAGCTGCCGGCGTTCATCAGCACGCCGGCGACGACGACGACGAAGTAGATGGCGGCGAGCCAGGTGGCGGTCATGAGCTTCTCGCCGTTCGTTTCGCTGACGATGCTCCCGAACGCCCCGAGGTCGAGGTTGTCGCTGGCGAGGACGCCGTCGATGAGGAACTTGATCGGCCAGGGCTGGAGCGTGATGAAGAGCGAGCTGCCCATCGCCAGAAGAATGCTCATGCCGACGCCGCTCTTGAACTCCATCATGTAGGTGAAGATGCGGCGGTAGAAGTGCTGAACGCGGGCTACGGATGCATCGGGCGGCAGAGGAGCGGATGGGTCGAACCAGCGGCTCATAGCGTCTCCGGATCTGCGGCTTGAAACCCGCAGCTGGGGTATCGAGGGATGTTATGCACAAAGAGCGGCGGGCGGTGGGTCGCCAGATGCTTCGCTTCGCTCAGCATGACAGTTTTTTCTATACTGTCCGCCGACGGCAGGTGGCCAGCGAAAGGAACGTTCACATGCCCAACACGTTTACTATCGGCGACCTGGAGGTGCTGGTTGTCTCCGACGGGTCCTGCAAGTTTCCGGCTCCTGTCTACTTCCCGGCGAGTACCGCCGAGACGTGGCAGGCGCATGCGCGCTGGATGGACCATGAGGGCAACCTGGAGTTTCCGTTCTCGTGCTTTCTCGTCCGGTCGGGCGATCGAACGGTGCTCATTGATACCGGCCTTGGCTGGCTGAAGATGTGGACGTTTACAGGCGGTGCGCTGATGGGTGAGCTGGCCGCCGCGGGTGTGAAGCCCGAGGACATCGATACGGTGTTCGTTACGCATCTGCATGTCGACCACTGCGGGACGTGCACGCTGCAAGACGGCGACTCGCTGCGCGCCGCGTTTCCGAACGCGACGTATCGCTGGACCGGTGACGAACATCAGCACTGGCTGGCCGCACCACCGACGCCCGGCACGGGCTTCGTCATGGCCGATATGCTGCATGCGCTTGAGGGACACGTCGAGCCGGCGAACGGTGGGGATACGATCGCGCCGGGTATCTCCGTAGTCGCGACACCTGGACACACGCCCGGACACGCCGGCGTGATCCTGTCCTCTGGCAGCGAGCGCGCGTTCATCCTGGGCGACGCGATCAGCTGTCCAGTGCAGCTCGAAGAGCCGGAATGGTCCGGCCTTGGTGACATGGACAAGAAGCTGGCGCGCAAGTCGCAGGAAGCTGTGCTCCGCGAGATCGAGGGGAGTGGCGCGCTGCTTGGAGCGGCGCACTTCCCCGGACTGACATTCGGGCGCGTACTGCGCGGCGAAGGCAAGCGCTACTGGGAGCCGGTGACGTAAGGGCATGGTTCCTACCAGTAGGCCAGATCGGTATACGGCCGGTGCATCTTCACCTGCACCTCGATACCGCCTTCATGCTCCCATCCGTCGTACGACAGCGTTCGCTTCTCGACTGCGGGCTCGTACTCCGCCATCCGTTCGACGAGGTCCGGAAGCTGTTCAATGGGCGCGATCAGTTCATCGCGTCCCATCTCGTTTGTCATGCCGACCAGATAACCGAGCAGGCAGGCCATTGCATCCTCCCGCCCCTCCGCGTATCCGAAGTCAAGCACTGCTGTCGGCTCGATTACCGTTGTCTCGCCGGTCGCCTTTTCGCGCCAGACCTCGCGGACGTGTTTGCCGCGGTCCCAAAGACCGGCGCAGGCGATGATCTTGCCGTCTTCCTCCAGCACGTAGTAG
>JBKKBW010000263.1:0-1020 GCA_046713635.1 Dehalococcoidia bacterium | reverse complement strand
GGCCCATAGATCGCCGGTCTCCAGGAGACGCTTCCCGGCGCTCAGGATCGTGAAATCGGGCGGGTAAATGCTTTCGAGCTCGTCCCAGCGAAGCGGCATAGAGACGGCTGCTTCGGCGGACGGGCGTGGAGAGTAAGTCGACGCGAGCGTTTTCCCGCGGACGTTCTGGTTGTGGTCGAAGAAGACCTTCCCAGCGCGCTTAGCGACGGTCCACTCCATCGTGACGTCGCGCGGATGCTTTTGCAGCACGAAGTGGCCGATCGTTTCGCACGCCGCGCGGGCAGCCGAGTAGTCTAGATTGCGCAGAATGGGGACGTAGACGTGCAGTCCTGTCTTGCCGGACGTCTTGATAAACGACGAGAGCGAGAGCGAATCTAGGATCTCCTTGGTCCAGCGCGCGACCTCGCATGTCTTGGCGAACGCTTTCTTGTTGAGCGCGGGCTCGTCGCCTTTGGCCTCGCTTCCGGCATAGATGTATGGGTCGAGGTCGAAGACGATGAAGTCGGGATAGTTGAGGAGCGACGCGTCAATGTTGTCTCCCGAGCCGGCGAACGTAAGCGGCATGCCGCGCGCGTCCGGCTCCGGATCGATGCGGGAGTACCAAGTGTGCAGTTCTATGTCAGCTAGCTGGCCAAGCCAGAGCAGGGTAGGGAGGTTGTTGCACAGCAGGTACTCCCCGTCACCTTCGTTGTGCGACGACCAGAGCATGACCGTATCGACGAACGCGGGCAGGGGCGTTTCCCAATGCTTCTGAAAGAAGAACTTGCCGGTGACACCATTGGGGTAGCGCGTCAGCGTTAGGGGACGGTCGCGCAGGTGCGGCAGCAGGTAAGGCGAAGCGCTCGCAAAATATGTGAGAAGGTCACGCTTTGTCAGGGCGCGGCGCCGCCCAAGCTTGGGCCAGAGTGGCTTGTCCAAGTTGGTAAGCGAGATGTCGTGGGTCTGGACGCGGAGGATGAGGCGTTCCTTCTTGGAGGTGAGCTGTTCCAGCACATCGGCGACATCGTCGGAGGAGGCGAG
>JBKKBW010000262.1:0-10562 GCA_046713635.1 Dehalococcoidia bacterium | reverse complement strand
ACGTTCAGGTCACTAACTACACGCCACCACCCGCGCCGACGCTCGCGGGTTGTGCTACTCCGTAAGCCGCCGGTACAACGTCGGTAGCCTGCTCGGCAGCGCTTCGATGTCCGCGAGGACTTCGTAGCCCATGTCTTCGCACATCTGGCCCAGATAGTCGTGGCCCTCTTTGTCCACCGTCAGCGCGAAGGGCGTGATGCCCTTGCGGCGCGCCTCCACCAGCGCCTGCTTCGTGTCGTGGATCGCGTACTCCTTCTCCGTGCGGTCGCGGCCGTAGCCGTGGTCTTGCGGCCTGCCGTCCGACACGAGGAACAGGATCTTCACCTTCGCCTCGTGGCCCTCTAGCTTCGCAATGGCGTGCCGGATCGCCGGGCCCATGCGTGTCGAACGAATCGGCGCGATCTTGTCGATGCGCCGCACAACCTTGTCGGAGAACTGCTCGTTCAAGTCCTTGATCACGTAAAACTCGACGTTGTCGCGGCCGTAGCCGGAGAAGCCGTAGATGCCGTACGTATCGCCGATCGTCTCCAATGCCTTGATTAGCAGCACGGTGCTTTCCTTTTCGATGTCGATGATGCGCTTCGGCGGCGTGACGGCATTCGACGCGCGACGCTGCGCGAGCCATTGGAAATATTTGCGCGGGTCATCGTCGAACTCCGGCTCGTCGTGATACTTCTGCTTTCGTTTCTCGATCTCCTCGTCCGTCGATGCGCTCATGTCGAGCAAGAACGCGACCGCGACATCTCGTTCGACTTTGTTGCGTCGCCAGTAGATCTTGTCCTGGTACGGATTGCCCGCTTTTTTCTCGATGACATACTCAAGCAGCAAATCGAGGTCGAACTCTTCGCCGTCGTGCAGGCGTTTGATCTTGCGAAACAGCTCCGGCCGCATCATCTCGAACTGGCGGCGCGTCTCCGCGACGAGGGCTGAGTGCTCCTGCAGCGTCTTCTCGAAGAAGTCTTCCGATCCCTCATCGAGCAGTTGCTCGTGCACGCAGCACCAGCCCGGCTTGTAGTCGGCTGCCCGGAAGTCCCACTCGTCGTAGTAGAACGCCTTGACTTCTTTGACCAGCTCCTCTTCTTCGCCCTCCTCTGTGCCGGGCGTGCCGTCCTCCATATCAAGCTTCTGATCGGGGATCGGCGTGCCGGCCTCCTTCTCGAGGTTGCTCAGAAACAGCCCGATCGTTGACGCGAGGTCGGCTTCCGCCTGCAAGCCGATGCTGATCTCGACGCTCTTCTCCAGCAGTTCCTTCAGCTGTTCTGCGGTCAGCGGCGAGAGGTCGCCCGCGGCTTGTTCGCCTTCCTTCATCCGAAGGCGCATCAGAAGCTGTACCAACTCCGGCTTGAAGTCACCGCGAAAGTCGACCGGCTGCGGGCTCTTGTACTCCTGCTCTTCGCCCTCGGGCATCGGCGACATGTCCGGGTCGCCCTGACCGGCCGGCGTCGAGAGCATCATGTCGAGCGTCTCGTCGTTCATCTCTTCCCACTCAAGCGCGTCGAGCTCGTCGGGCGTCAGGTTGGGCACGCTCAGCACGAGTCTGTAGAGCAGCAACGTCGCCTCGGCAGCGTCTTCGACGACAGCGTCGGTTGCGCGCATGGTGTGCAGTGTGCGTAGCGCTTCGGCGAGGACATCGTTCAGGCGCTCCGGCCAGACGATCGTCCGCGTGCCATCGAGGCTCGCGCGCACTAGGTTCTCGACCAGCGCCTGGCGCAATGGCAGCGCGCGTACGTCGGGCCGCTGCTCTAGCTCCGCTTCCTGCGTCTTGCCCCATGATGCGCGGATGCCGCCGTACTCGCTCCGCACTCGCGCGTCGATACGCGCGTCCTCGACGATTGTGAAGAGATCGAGCGCGAGCTGGCGGTCGTCGAACAGGTCGAAGAAGCGCTCCATATCCGTGAGCCACTTCGACTCATCGATAGCGTCGCCACGCCGTTCTTGTTCGAGTGTCTCGCGCTGTCGCGGCAGCACGCCGCCGTCGCGCTTGAAGCGAAACCAGAAGCTCCCGAACTCCAGGTGCGCAGACTGGTGTGTCGCGTAGACCTTGTAGACCGCGAAGTTCTGGCCCTTCTCGACGTGCTCGTCGACGAACTCTGGTAAGAACACGGTCGTGCCTTCGGTGCTCGGCCGCTCTTCGGACACCCAGCCGATGCCTTTCTCGGCCAGCGCTGTCGCGGGCTGGATCGAGACTTCGGTGCCGGTGAGCGCTTTGCAGTAAAGGCGCAGCACCCCGCCCGCCTGCGTCAGGTCCACCCGCGATGAGAGCTGGCGCAGCACGTCCTCGCCCTTGCCAGACTCCAGCCGGAAGTACGCCTCGCCGCCGGCCTCTGTTGTTTCGAGGATCGTGCGCCCGGCGGCGTGCCAGCGTTCTAGGTCGCCGGGGCGGATGCGCTGCAGCACGCTGGGCGCGCTCTTGAGAAACTCCATCGCTGCGGCGGGCGAACCGACCGCCAGCTCGTCCGCGAGGCCCAGCAAGTCGCGGTGCGTGTCGCGGTCGACGTGCGCGAGCGCCTCCGTCGCTTCAGCGAAGAGCGGGTAGGCGTGCCGGCCGAGATGCCCGGCAACCTGCGTGCCGAGTAGGAGCAGGCGAGCGCGCTGCGCTTCCTCGATCGGATCAAGCAGCGTCGCGCCGCGCTGAAAGAGCTGCCGGACGTCGGCCCAGCTCGCTTCGGCGACGGCGCCCGCAAGCGTAAGGAACGGCGCGCGATCGTCGCGGCTGAGCATCGTGAAAAGGTGGGGCGACGCGTCGAGGCAGTCGGTCGCCAGCTCGTACGAGCGTTCGGCGACTGTCTCAACGATCGACACGAGTCGCGCGAGCTGCTCCACCGTCAGCAGCGGCAGCAGCGCCGGCCCCGCGGAGAAGAACATCGACGCCAAAGAGATCGACTTCCAGTGGCCACGATAGAGGTGCCGGCCCAGCATGGCCCACTCGGTCATGCGTTGTTCGTCCAGATACGTCACCGCGCGCGGGCTGGCGCGGAAGTAGGACGTTGCTACGACGGACGATTGCTCGGCCAGCTCTCGACCGGCGTGCACCCAGCGCCGGAACGCCGCCGGGCTCAGTGTTTGCAGGACGGGCGGGCTGACGCGATAGTACTCCGCGGCGGCCTCCCACGACCGCAGCGAGTGCTCCGCCAGCGCCAGGCCTTCTTCTGCCCAAGAGCGGATCTCGTCCTCGGCCATCTTGGGCCGCAGCTCAGCGAGCGAGTTCCGGAACTCGTCCACGACCGACTGGCTGTGCGCCGCCAGCTTCCTCTCAGCATCCGCTACGAACGTTTCGAATCCCATGGCGTTGGCATTGTAGCGGAGCGTATGGTGTCACCCTGAGCGGAGCGAAGGGTATTTCCGGTCTATTGACGAAGCGGCGGTTCGCCATGGAGCAGAGTGTACCTGCCACAGCCGCTACCCCTTCACCTTCGCCGCCCGCAGCGCCCATTCGCGCAGGAGCGCATCGTCCGCGAGAACGTTCGGCGGCACCTGAAAGTGCCGGTCGACCGTCTTCGGGCCGCGTGGTCGGTACTTGGGCTGGAGCGCTGGCATGCCGCGCGAGGTGTACTCGCCGCGGCTCTCATCGTCCGTCCGCAAGTAGAGCACGCCGTCGAAGATTACACCGAAGAACCTGCCATCGCAGTAGAGTCCTTTGCCACCGAACATACTGCGCGCCGCAACAGGCAAGGGCTGTAGCCGCTCTAAGACGGCGGCTAGGATCTCCTCGTTGCTCACGTCCAGAACGCCGTGTTCTCCGGCGGGCGCACCTCTGGCCGACGGCCCGTTGCAGGCGCAGGGATGTGCGCCGGGTCCACCTTCGGACGCGTCGGGTCATCGAAGTGATGGAACACCACCTCGGCGCTCGATGTGTCGAGGACGGCGCTGGAAAGCTGGAAGCCGTTCCGGTGATCGCGTGGCTCGCCCGCCGAACCCGGGTTGATCACCAGCGCCCGGCCAACACGTTCTGCCATGTGATAGTGCGTATGCCCCAGCACGATGTAGTCGGCGTCGATGTCGGCGAGCTTCCGGAGGTTTGGGCTGTTCGGATAGAGGTACTCGTCGTATGGGTCGAACGGACTGCCGTGCACGATCACCAGCTTCTTGCCGTCGATCACGGTCTCATCGTGGTATGGCCGCGACGCCATGTACTCGACGAGCGCGGGATCGACGCCTTCGCGAGAACGGACACGGTCGCCCCACGGGCCGAGCAGCACGCGCTCGTGGTTGCCGAGGATGTAGCGCGCGCCTCGGTCCCGCAACGCGCCGATGACGTCGTTGGAGAACCGGAACTGGTAGACAGCGTCGCCGGCGCAGATCAGCTCATCGACATCGCCCAGCGCGTCAAACGCGAGCCGGAGTCCTTCGATGTTGCCGTGGATGTCGGAGATGAGGCCGAGTTTCATGGCCTCGCTGTCCTACTGCTCGGCGATGGTGATCTCGGTGATCTTGTCGCCGACCGCGATCTTGTCCGCAACGTCCTGGCCGGACGTGACGTGGCCGAAATCGGCGTACTGGCCGTCCAAGCTGTGTGCGTCGCCGATCATGATGTAGAACTGGCTACCACCGGAGTTCGGATCGCTGCTCCGCGCCATGCCGAGGACGCCCTTCTTGAAGTTGGAGCCTTCGAACTCGCCCGGTATCTGATAGCCTGGCCCGCCCGTGCCGGTGCCGCGCGGGCAGCCGCCCTGGATGACGAAGCCCGGCTCTACGCGATGGAAATTCAGGCCGTCGTAGTAACCCTTGGCGGCCAGGTAGACGAAGTTGTTCGTCGTAACGGCGCGTTTGGTGTCCAGCTCGATTACGATGTCGCCCTTGCCAGTCTTTATCGTCGCAGTATACTTCTTGTTCGCATCGATTATGCTCGGCGGCGCGCCCTTAAACGACCGCTCGCCCGTGCGTTCACCAGCGTCTGCAAGTGCCATGCGGCTTTCTCCTTCCGGACGTTAGCTCTCTTCGATCGTGATCGTCTCGATCGCGTCACCGGTGAAATCGGGGTTCTCGTCTGGATTGCGAGGCGTCAGGCCTTCATGAACATCCGTGCCTTCAATTCGCCTCCCGAACACGGTGAAGCCCGACTCAAGGTGCTCGGTCGGTGCGTACGTGATGAAGAACTGGCTACCTGTCGTGTTCGGGCCGGACTTCGCCATGCTCACCGCGCCCGCCTCATCGAACGTGTGGTCGCCGTCGTCCTCGTCTGGTATTTCGTACCCTGGCCCACCACGACCGGTACCGTCCGGATCGCCACCTTGAGCCATGAAGCCCGGCAATACACGATGGAACGTAACGCCGTCGTAGAAGCCCTTGCAGGCGAGGAAGACGAAGTTGTTCGTCGTGGTGGGCACGTCGCTAAAGAGCTCCAAGACAATGTCGCCGCCCTTGGCCAGCGTGATAGTCGCCGTGTACGTCTTGCTCGTATCGATGATGCGTGGCGGCTCCGCGTCGAACGACGTCTCACCGGAGTTGACGCACGCTTCGGCGAATGCTTGGCTCGGCGTTTCTCCCGGTAGCGTCGCGACGGCGTCGGGGGTATCGTCGACGGGCTGCGTGGCAACGGGATCAGGCGTCTCGCCGTCGGGTGTCGTGTCGTCGTCGCCACAGGCAGCGAGCATGCTGATTGCAGCGAATGCAATCAGGGAAAAGATGAGGTAGCGAACTTTCACGTTGTCTCCTATTCGAATATCGCGCTAGTCACTTCTTCGATACTGCGCTGCACGTCCAGGTCGTCGGTCAGCGCCCACACGACGGCGACTTGGCAGGCGCGCCGCGGCGCGATGCCCTGCGCGATCAGGCGTCCGGCGTAGATGAGCAGTCGTGTGCTCACGCCCTCGCTTAGCCCGTGCTCTTTCAGGTTGCGCACCTTCTCGCCCAGCTTCGCCAGGTCTTCCGCCACCGGCTGCGAGACGCCGCTCTCGTGTTCGATGATGCGCGCTTCTACTTCCTTAGGCGGATGTCCGAACTCAACCGAGATGAAGCGCTGGCGCGTGCTGTGCTTCAGGTCCTTCAGCGCGCTCTGGTAGCCCGGGTTGTACGAGATGACGAGCAGGAAGCCTTCCGCCGCCTCGAGCACCTGGCCACGCTTCTCGATGGGCAGGATGCGCCGGTGGTCCGTCAGCGGGTGGATCAGCACGGTCGTGTCTTTGCGCGCCTCGACAACCTCGTCCAGGTAGCAGATGGCGCCTGCCTTCACCGCGCGCGTCAGCGGCCCGTCGATCCACTTCGTCTCGTCACCCTCGAGCAGGTAGCGGCCAACGAGGTCAGATGCGGTCAGGTCTTCGTGGCACGCGACCGTGATCAGCGGTAGCGCTTGTGTCTCGTCGCCATCACGAACTCCTTCGCCAGCGTCTCGGACGATCGTGATCGGTCGGCCCAGCTTCCATGCCATGTACTCGACGAAGCGCGTCTTACCCGCGCCCGTCGGGCCCTTGAGGAGCACTGGGATCTTCTGCGCGAACGCCGCCTCGAACAGCTCAATCTCGTCGCTGATCGACACGTAGTACGGCTCGCGATGCGGATGGTACTCCTCGATCGCGTACTGGCGGAATGCGCCTTCGGTCTGCTCGGCGATCGTCATGTCGTCAGCTTACCTTTGCGCGGTCAGCGCCGACATCTGCGACGTCGGTCGACCATGCGTCATTCACGGCGGCGCGTAGATCGTCGAGCGACCCGTTGTTTTCTATGACCACGCTCGCATGCGGCCTGCGCTCCTCATTGGTGAGCTGCGCCGCGATGCGCTCGTCAGCCTGTTCAGGCGTGAGGCCGTTGCGCTCGACCACGCGCTGCCGTGCGATGGCCGGATCCACGATCACGAGCCAGACTTCGTCAACGATATCGAGCCAGTCCGCTTCGATTAGCACGGCCGCTTCGAGGACCACCACCGAGACGCCCTCGCCGCGCAGTTCTTCTATGCGCTCCTTTGCCAGGCGTCGAATCGCGGGCCAAACGATGGCCTCCAGACGCTTGCGGGACGCTCCCGAAACATCGCCAAAGACCTTGCCGCCGAGCGCCCGCCGGTCGACCTCGCCGTCCGGCCCAACGACGTCCTGGCCGAAAGCTTCGATGACGGCTCGATACGTGTCAGTCCCGCGCTGGTACGACTCGTGGCCCAGCTTGTCCGCGTCGATGATCGTCGCGCCAAGGTCGGCAAGCTGCTGCGAAACGAGCGACTTGCCGCTCGCAATGCCTCCGGTCAGCCCGATGACGCGCATGTGATCCGAATGGCCTCCCCAAGTCCGCTGGCCCACTACCTGCGAAGGAAAGTTCCGCCGGCGAAGCTGCCGACGGTGCGAGCATTGTAACCAGGCGCGGATTCGGGGGACAAATCAGGGACTATTCCTCGTCCACGTCGCGCTGCTGGCCCTCGATTCGGCGTTCCCCGTCCCGCTCGTGGCCGTTCGAGTGCCCGTTGGTGCTCGGTGGCGGCGAGCGCCGGGCGCGCCATTGCCAGGTGAACGGGCCACTCCCGCGACCGGGGCTCCGGCCACCGCCGCCACCGCGGAAGCGCCAGACGAAGGGAATCAGCATCGTCAGCAGGAGAAACCCAGGGAAGATGCGCGACAGGGCAAGCGAGGCGATTAGAGCGATCACGGTGAAGCCGAGCGCGTTGGGCCGGAAGCTCCAGCCCGAAAGCGAGAAGTTGCCATCCTTCGCGCGCCGGCCCGCCAGATAGAGTCCCGTGGGGAGCGCCAAGAGCGCCAACCCGGCCGCGATAGCGATGATCAGCGCGTAGACCACGAAGCCATGGTACCAACACCGTAGGGGCGCTGCTTGCTGCGCCCAGCTTCCGTGTAGAATGTCGGACAGAATACCAAGCTCGCCGGTTCCGCTAGGAGGCCAAGGATGGTTACACAAACAGACGTCAAGATCGTCCCGGCGACGCGGGAGCACGGACCGTTCGTCGCGTGGGTGATGATGGCCGCCGGCCGGTCCCACCTGCCGCTCGGCTCGTACGACTTCATCGCTGGCGGCGACGAGGCGAACGTGCTCCGCTATTGCGAAGCCCTGACAACCACCGATGCGCTGCACTTCGGCCACTATTCGACCTTCCTTGTGGCCGAAGTGAACGGCGTTCCCGCCGCCGGCATGTGCGGCTACCTCGAAGATACGCACGGCAACATCACCGCTGGCCTCATGGAGGCGTACCAGACGCTGAACTACATGGAAGGGGACATCGCCACCAATTTGGGAAAGGCTGGCACGATTATCCACGTCATGCCGGACCACGGCGACGTGCATCCCTGGATCGTCGAACACGTCGCGACGAAGCCGGAGTTTCGCCGCCAGGGTCTCGTCGAGCGACTCATCGCTGCGCAGCTCGATCGCGGACGCCAGCGCGGCGCATCGACTGCCGACATCGGCGTGCTGATCGGCAACGACCCGGCCCAGCGCGCGTACGAGAAGTGCGGCTTCGCCGTGATCGACGAGAAGCGCCATTCCGACTTCGAGGCGGCGTACGGCACGCCCGGCATCCGCGCCCTGCGCCGCGAGATCTAGGCGAGGGCACGCGCTCAGGAGGGCATCATGAAAGTCACCCTGGTATTGGCTGCCGTCGCCGTCTTAGCGGTCGTGCGTTTTCAGGCAGCCCCCGTCGCGGCGATTACCGGCACAGTAACCGTCGAGTCCGCGACGGCGCTCGTTGGCGAGACCGTAGAGATCGATATCATCGCCGAAGCGACCGATCCTGGCCTCGGCGCGTGGACACTCGATCCTATGTACGACCCCGGCGTCGTCTCCATGATTAGCTGTGAAGCATACGAAGGTGGCGTATGCAGCACGGCGTTCGCTGCCGATGCAGGTCGTGTAACGGGTGCCAGCGCGTCTGGCTTGGTCGGACCGACGGTTCTCGCCACCTTCACGTTTGAGTGCTCAGACGAGCCAGGTGTCAGTACCTTGCCGATCAATGTGGAAATCTTCGCCGATGCCACTATCGCCGTACCCATGGACATTGATGTAACCGTCGAAGAAGGCGAGATTGCCTGCGTCGAGCCCGAGTTGGCGACATCGACGGAAGCGCCGCCCTCCACCGCCACCCCGCCACCCGTCCCGCCACCCACCGGCAGCGGCGGCGCGCCGAGCAACTCGACCGCCATATGGCAATTCGCAGCGATCGTCACATCCTTGCTCCTCGCGATCGCGTTCGCGACCATCGCTCTCCGCTGGCAAATGCCGCGCAGCGTTCAGCCTTTCCTTTCGGGAAAGGTGGATAAGGAGTGATCCCAGTGAAAGGAATACATCAATTCTTGCTTGCATTAGTTGCCGCATTGCCGTTTCTCACGGCAATTGGTCTCGGTAATGCTCTTGCCGGACCGTCACAACCAGTGGTCAGGGTTTCTCAACCAACCAAGAGTGCTACATTCTCACTTTCTGTCCAAAACATTCCGGAACCCGGTCTTGCCTCCTGGACGATAGACGTGAGCTGGGACGCAGACATCATCGAGGTGCTCGATTGCCAGGCTTATAAAGGTAGCGTCTGCGTTACGTCCTTCGATGCAGACACGAGTCGGGTCACTGGCGCCGCTGAGACCAGCGGACTCACACACGCAACATTCGCTACGTTTGCGTTTCGCTGCCTGCGCCTGGGCACATCAGAGGTTTCGATAGACATCGTCGTGCTTACTGACTCCACGGTAGGCGATGACGACATCGATGCGGCTATCGAGAACGAGACGCTGATTTGTGCGTCCGTTTCGCCGACAGCTACGACTACAGTCGCGCCGCAGCCAACAGCCACCGCACCCCCCATCCTTCCACCCACCGGCACCGACGCGCGCGGCAATTCGACAGCATCCTGGCCCATTGCCGCACTCGCGGCCTTCGGTCTCACGACCGTCGTCGTAGGCGCGAGCGCACTCCGGAGGCGCGCGTAGTGCAGCAGAAGGTCGTCGGCGGCAGCGTCAGCTTCGACAACGCGGCGGACATCTACGATGAGACGCGTGCCTTGCCGCCCGAGATCGCTGCCAAGCAGACCGAGGCGCTGCTGACGGAGCTGCGCGCGATCAGCAGCGAACGGCTGCTGGAGATCGGCATCGGCACGGGTCGCATCGCGCGGCCTCTGATGGAGCGCGGCGTCCGCGTTACGGGCGTCGATCTCGCGCCGCGCATGATGCAACGGCTGCGCGAGCAGCTGACGCCTCGCCATGTCGCGCCAGACCTGGCGTTCGCGGACGCGACGCGCCTTCCGTTCCACGACGCATCGTTCCAAGCGATACTCATGGTGCATGTGCTGCACCTGGTCTCGGACTGGCGGGCCACAGTCGCAGAGATGCTGCGCGTCCGGACCCGGGGTGGCGCATTCTTCCACGACGTGACCCAGTACCCCGAGGACAACCCCGGCCGCATGGCCTGGAACCACCGCAAGGAGCTGTTTGCCAAGCATGGAATCAACATGCGGTTGCGGCCGGAGCCTGAGCAGATCGTACAGGCATTGCGCGATGCAGGAGGATCACTGCGCACCGTTGTCTACGCCGAGGATGAGGAGCGAGAGGTGCTGCAGAAGATCGTCGACAATTTACGCAATAGGATAGACTCGTCGACCTGGGAGGTCCCGCCGGAGAAACACGAAGCGTTTGTCAACGACTTCG
>JBKKBW010000261.1:0-4056 GCA_046713635.1 Dehalococcoidia bacterium | reverse complement strand
CGCCGACTTCCGGCGTTTTGCCGTGGTCGGCGATGATGACGTGTTTGAGGGCGGGTAGCTCGCTGCGGAGACCGCGTACTTTCGAGACCAAATGCGGCTGCGTGATCAGCACGACAGCCTCGGAGTTCTCTAGGCGATCGCGGATGGCGTCTGGCCCAAACGCCGAGAACAACGGCCCGATGATGCAACCAGCCTTCAGCGTGCCGAACGCCGCGACATAGAGTTCCGGAATCCGGTCCATGTACACGAACACGCGGTCGCCCTTCTTCACGCCAAGCTCCCGGAGCACGTTGCCGAACTTGTTCGTCAGGCGCACCATCTCGCCGTAGGTGTACGTTTCCTGCGCGCCGTCCTTGCCCTCCCAGAGGTAGCAGATGCGGTCGGCGCCGCCGTGCTTCACGTGCCGGTCGAGCGCCTCGTAACCGATGTTCAATCCGCCGCCGGGTAAGCCATCGAGCTCATCGAGGACGCGCTCGTAGTCGAACGACGAACGGATGCCGTCGTAGTCATCCAGGTTCGGCTTGACGGCGAAGGAGCTGAGCGGAGGCTTATCGATTGTGGCGTAGTCCATGGCATTTCTCCTGCTGCGAGTGGTGCGGTAGGGAGCTTAGCCTAGCTTTGCGAGGCCGGTCAACTGCGAGGCAACGGGGTGTTTGTTACACTGCTTGCAGGAGAGATAAACATGCCAACCAAGAATCCCCAAGAACCGTTTCACCGGCTGAACGTCGACGAGGCGAAGCAGTTCCTGGCGGACGGCGCCCACGTCATTGACGTGCGGAACCCGGACGAGTACCAGAACGGCCACGTGCCTGGCGCGCCGCTGATTCCGGTGAACAGCGTCTTCGCGCGCCGCGAGGAGCTACCGAAGGACGGGAAGATCATCTTTGTCTGTGCCGTCGGTTCTCGCAGCGCCCTTGCCTGCGAGATGGGCGCGGCAGCCGGCATAACTGCTGATAGGCTCTACAACCTGGAAGGTGGTACCGAAGCCTGGATTAAGGCTGGGGAGCCGGTAGAGAAACCCAGCTAGCCGACGTCCGGGATACGGAGAATATGCCGAGGATGAGCACGCCTCGGCTACGTTTTTCTCTCCCGATCACTGCTAAGCTGCCTTCGCTGTGGCGACTGTTGATGAAGTTCCCGCCAATGTAGAACTGCCCGACGAATCGAGGATGACGCGGACCGTCCTGCGTCTGGCCGGGCCGCTTGTCGTCGAACGGTTGTCCGTCTCAGTACTGGGCGCCGTCGATGCGCTACTAGTTGGGCACTACGTTGGCTCCGATGGCGTGGCGGCGGTAGGTATCGCGGGGCTGATGTTCTGGATACCGCTGGCGGGCGCCTTCGGCCTCGATATCGCGACGACAGCCGTGATCGCGCGCGACTATGGCGCGCAGAACCGCGAGACGATGGAGCGCACGATGCGGGCGTCGCTGCTGGCCGCTTTCATCTGGGGTTGCCTCGCTACTGCGTTCCTTTGGCTGCTGGCGGGACCGCTCCTAACGCTGATGGACGCGGACGGAGCGACGAAGTCGTTCGGCGTAGACTACCTGCGATCAGCTTCGATTGGGTTCCCTGGGTTGATGGTGCTGTACGCAGCGAGTGGTGTGCTGCGGGGCCTCGGCAATACGTTGGTGTCGATGTTGATCATCATCGGGTTGAACGTTGTGAACGCCGTCGTGGGCTTTCTGCTGATCAGCGGTGTGATTGGCATCGAGCTGGAGGTGCTGGCCGCCGGCATCAGCTACGCCGCAGGCGGGATGGCAGGCGGCGTACTGGCGATGGCGGTGCTGGTGAGTGGCTACGGGCCTATCAAGTACCACTTCAGTCGCGCGTTTGAAACGGGCAGGGAAGAGATCCGGCGCCTGGCGAACGTTGGCGTGCCATCCGGGTTGGAGGAGATGCAGTTCATGGCGGCGTTCATCGCCTACTCGCGCATCGTCACTGGCCTAGGAACGACTGCGGTCGCGTCGCACACGATCGCACTGCGGACGCTCGAGATCGCGCTCGTACCGGGGTTCTCGCTGGGCGCGGCATCCACAACGCTAGTGAGTCGATACCTGGGCGCGGGCAGGCCCGACCTGGCGGAACGAGCGGCCAAAGAAGGCTTGCGCTGGGCGGTGGGACTGATGCTCGTGATGGGCGGTACACTCGCGCTGTTCGCACCGGAGTTTACGAGAGTCTTTATCGATCCAGACAAGGATCCCGAAGTCGTTCCTGTTGCGACACGGTGCCTCCGCGTGTTCGCGGTGGCGTTTCCATTTATGGGGCTGCACGCATCATTGGGGGGCGCCCTGCGCGGCGCGGGAGACAATCGATATGTGTTGGGAGTCCTGACCGTTACGGCGTGGTGTATACGCATACCGGTCGCGGCGCTGCTGGCGCTCGGCTTTGGGTGGGGCGCGCCCGGTGCGTGGGCGGGCGCTACGTTGGAGAACATCGTGCGCGGGTTGCTGATAACGCGCCGATTCCAGCAAGGTGAGTGGAAGGAGAAAAAGGTGTGATGCGGCTAGGACGAATGGAACGGCCGGCGATCCAGGGCCCTCTACATTTGCCTCCGTAGGCACACTGTTGTAAGACAGAGGCGCTATGGATGAGAAGCTAGCGAGGGACGGCGGAAAGCCCGTGCGGAAGCCGAAGAAGCAGCCGTTCCATGAGTGGCCGGTGCACGATCAGCGTGAGATCGCGGCGCTGCGCCAGGTAGTCGAGAGCGGGAACTGGGGCGGCTTCCCATCGCCGAACGTACAGGCCGCGCAGTTCGCAGAGGCGTTCGCCTACCATCAGGACGCAAAGTACGGCATCTGCACATCGAGCGGGACGGCGGCGATCGAAGTCGCGCTCAAGGCTGCGGGCCTGCGCGCGGGCGATGAGGTGATCATACCGGCGCTGACGTTCGTCGCGACGGCAGCAGCCGCGCTATACATGGGCGCGGTACCAGTGTTCGTCGATATCGACGAAGGAACCTGGTGTCTCGATCCAGAGAAGGCGGAGGCTGCTGTTACGCCGCGGACGAAAGCGATCCTCCCTGTCCACCTTGGATCGCGGATGGCGGACATGGACGCGATCATGGACATCGCGCGCCGTCACAAACTGCGCGTGATCGAAGACTGTGCGCACATGCAGGGTGGTGCATGGCAGGGCAGGGGCGCCGGCTCGATCGGTGACTTGGGCTGCTTTAGCTTCCAGAACTCAAAGCTCATGACTGCGGGCGAGGGCGGCATAGTGACGACGAGCGACGAAGAGCTGGCGAAGGTCTGCCACGCGTACGTCGATTGCGGTCGGCTGCGTCCCGGCGACGCGCCGCCAACCGCGCAGGGCATCTTCGGGTGGAACTACCGCATGACCGAGTTCCAGGCGGCCGTGCTGCGCGTACAGCTCGAGCGGCTTCCGGAGCAGCAGCGTGTGCGCGAAGCGAACAAGGCGTATTTCGCAGAACGGCTCCAGCAACTCAATTGCGTGGAACTGCTGCGCGAAGACGACCGGATGACGACGAAGTCCGGCTACGGCTACTACTTCAAGTACCTGAGCGAACGATGCGGCGGCAAAACGCGCGACGAGTTCTTCATCGCGCTGCGCTACGAGGGCATGCCGGCGTCCGGTGCGTTCTACGAGCCGGTGTATCGCGACAAGCTGTTCGCCTGGCGCGATATGAACACCGGTGTGGACTACAGCAACGTCTCCTGCCCCGTAGCGGAGCGTGCGGCCTACGGGCAGAGCGTCTGGCTGCCGCACCAGCTCTTCCTCGGCCCCCGCGAAGACGTTGATGACGTCGTGCGGGCAATCGAGAAGGTGACGGCGGCGTTTAGGGAGGGAGCGCCGACCTAGCATGACGCTCACTGCTGGCCACGCTGCTGCGATCATCACGCCGCCGATTGGAACGTATCTGGAAGGGTACTTTCCGCCCGACGACGTGTCGCAGGGCGTGCACGACGACCTACATGCCCGTGCGCTTGTACTCGACGACGGCGAGACGGCGGTGGCGATCGTCTCGTGCGATCTCATGGGCGTCGACCGGCATCTGGTTGCCGAAGCGCGCGACCTAGCGTCGAAGCGGACTAACAT
>JBKKBW010000260.1:0-2034 GCA_046713635.1 Dehalococcoidia bacterium | reverse complement strand
GGCCGAGGCAGTTCGGGCCGATGATGCGGGCGCCGCGCATCGACGCCAGCTCCACGATCTGCGCGACCTCGAGTCGCGGGATGCGCTCGGTGACAATGACGATCAGCTTGATGCCGTTCTCGATCGCCTCGAACGCGGCGTCGCGCGTGAAGGCGGGCGGCACGGTGATGACGGAGCCATAGATCGAATGCCTTTCGGTCGCTTCGCGCACGGTATCGTAGACCGGCACGCCGTAGACATCGCGGCCGCCACGGCCCGGCGTCACGCCAGCCACGATCTTCGAGCCGTAGTCCAGGCACTCGCGGGTCATGTTCACCGCCTCGCGGCCGGTGATGCCCTGGATCATGAACGTGGTGTGTTCGTCTACAAGGATGCTCATGGCTTGGTCTCTGGTTGCTGGTCGCTGGTTGTTGGTACCGGCGGGATTCGGATGCTCAGCTGAGGTAGGCCAGCGTCATGACTAAAAAGGAGTGAAATACCTTTCGCTCCGCTCAAGGTGACACAAGGTGGAATGCTCATGAGGGCATCGAGAACCCTTCTACTATATAGAGGGTGCCTGTCGTCGACTCGAGGCGCAGCGGCAGAACCGCCTGGTACTCCGATGATTCGTACCAGGCGCGCGCCGCATCCGCCGTCGGGAATTCACCGATCACCGTGCGCGGGTACGCCTGCTCGCCCTCGCGGACGTCAACAGTTTCGGCGGCGAGCAGCTTGCCTTCAAAAGCGGCTACCGTCGCCATGACCTTCGACGCGTACTCGCGGTACTTCTCGGTGTCGTGCACCTGCATTTGGGCGATAACGTACGCTGGCATCTACGCTCCTAGTCCACTATTTCTCTTCAAGGCGATCCCCGTGTCATTAGGTAGTCTACAGAATACTCCCCTCGCAGATCACAGCGTCAACGCTGAACGAAGGGCTCAGGCTGACGCGACTTAATCCCGACTCAAGTAGAGCAGAGATTCCTCGACACGCAGCCGCCTGACGGCGGCTTAGCGGCTCGGAATGACGCAAGTGACAGTTCGTCATGGATGCCCCAGGCAGGCCCCCGCGCGATTACCTACCTCCGTGTTGTTCGACATCTCGATCCAAGTCTCGCCGGAGACACAGAACGCCGTGCCCCCGTTGTTCCGGAGCGTTGTGTCGCTGACGATGCCCTTGCCGCCATGCAGCACCTGCACGCCGATCCCCCAGTTGTTCTCGATCGTCGACTGAGTGAGCCTGAACTCGCCGCCCTCCGAGACGAAGCCACCACCTAGGCGATTGCCTTCCAGTGGCCGGGAATCGTGGATGTGCTCAAAGGTGAGCTCGCACATGCCGCGGTCGCCAGTCGAGGGCGCTGGATAAGCACGGCACTCGATCGCGTTCTCGACGTTGTTGTCGTACTCGTTGCCCGCGGCAGTTAGATGTGCACCCCAGACGAAGAGACCGGTCAGGCCAGCGTCCGATATCGTGCTTCGCGTGAGCGTAGCTGTGACGCCGGGGAACAGTACGACGCCTGGCCCAACAGAGTCACGTAGGGTCGAATCGTTGATTTCGATATCGATGTCGCTGACGAACGCCGATGGGTTGTCCAGGTAGCACTGCGGCGGGTTCGGGTCGGCGGGCGGCAGATCGGCGCAACCAGGGACGCCTGCGAAGACGTTCAGACCGTTGTCGCTGATTCGCGAGCCATCGATTGTCGTGCGGCCTGTCTGCTTCAGCGTAAAGACACCGCCGTTGTTATCGAGCACGCGGCTGTCGTTGAGACGGACTGTGCTGCTGTCCTGGTTGATGACGCCGATATCGTTTCGTTCCAGCGTTGTGTCATCGATCGTGACATCGGAGTCGAGCTGCACGATCGCACCGAAGCTGTCGTGGTCGTGCGCATGTGAGTCTTCGATGCGCCCGCTGGAGCGCTGGTACTGAACTCCGATTGGCCCACCATCCGTCTCGACGCGCCGGAAGACGATGTCCGTGCTGTCACCGGCGAAGGCGCCCTGGACCGCGCAGTCGCTGGTGCGAAGATCGGAGATCGTGATGTCATCGCTCTCGATG
>JBKKBW010000259.1:0-2223 GCA_046713635.1 Dehalococcoidia bacterium | reverse complement strand
CAAGAAGAGCCGCCAAGCGATCATCGCGAACGCTCCCGCGAGCCAAATCATTGCGATCAAGCCTGGGAGCCCCGTCGTCTCGATGATCGCTAGGTAGGCATTGTGTGGATGTGACGTCACGTAAGGCTTCCACGGCTCACCGGTTCCCTCAACCAGTAGCCGGCGTTCACCGACGCGCGTAGCATCGACGGACGGGAACTCGTCGACGTGCTTGGTGCGCGCGTAGTAGTTCTGTAGTCCAACACCGGTAAGGGGATTGTCACGAAAGCTCTCTCCCGCCAGTCCCCAGACTAGGCCCCGGACGCTCCGCCCTGTCGTCGGATCGGTCACGTCGCCGGAGAGTTTGCCGGCGTATGGATTCGGAACGATCGTAGCGAGCCCGGCGAACAGCACGAGCACGGCCGCACATCCTGCCGCCAGCGCCATCCTCCGCGGGCCGGCGCGCCACGTCTCGTAGCCGAAACGAATGACCAGCAGCCCCACGATGGCAACGGCGAGCGCCACAAGACCCGATGGCGAGTGTGTCGAGAGGAACGCGGGGATGAGCGGCAGGAGCAGGAACGCGACTGCGAGGCGCCAGCGCCGGTCGCGTTCGACAACGAACGCGCCGAGCACGAGCAAAATGCCAATGCCGAGACTGAGGCCAGCGGGGTTCGTTCCAGCGACGCCGCTAATCTGGTAGCGAAGGGAGAGTAGGAAGGTAGGGCCGAGATTAGAGTTGATCTCCCAAAGCTTGATCACAATCGCGATCGCGGCGCCTGCCAGTGGCGCTACGAGCGCCCACCAATAGAGGCGGACTTGCCTGGGACCGGCCGTCGTGTTTGCAATCAGCAAGAGCAGCGAGCCGAATGCCGCGATGCGCAACAGCATCAGTAAGGAAGCATGGGCGTAGACGGAAAAGATGGTGCTGAGCACACCCGCTGCACAGAAGGCTACCAGCGGGCCGCCGAGCGACGTCCAGCGCCAAGCGCGCTCGGTTCGCTTCACGTCCGCGCGCCACATGACGAAGAGCACGAGTAGCGGCGCCCAGAGCAGCGGTGTGGAAAGCGCCCCGACGGCAGGCGCCTGTTCATTGCCGGCAGTCCGCAGCATATGCTCGAAGGCGACCGATGTGTAGACGATCAGTACCGCGATGCCGGTCTCAGTCTCATGTTCGCGCTTGCGCCCGTACCAGCTCGCGAAGAGGACGGTAGCCGCGAGCAGGACTAGGAAGTAGGGAGTGAAGTTCGTGTACAGACCAGGTAGATCATCTGGTTGGTTTGGGTTGAACGCCCGCGGCTGCGGTGGCACGGAATCGATGGCATGAATGGTGTAGGTGGCAGCCAGAACTGCGAAAAAGAGCATGAGCGGACTGGCCCACAGTCCGGCCGTGCGCACTCCGTGCGAACGATCCCACAGTACGGACAAGATGCTGCCGGCTAGCCAGCAAGTCGCAGCGAGGATGTATATGTCCGGTGCTAGAGACGTGCGTCGCGTGACCAGGAGTCCGGTCAAGAGGAGCGCGACGCCGCACAGGACCGCCAGCACGTAAAGTCCTGAGCGCTCAAGTGATGGGCGCTGCCTGGCGTCAGCGGTAACGGAGCTTGCTGGCGCGGAGGACATCTAGAAAGAGTGCAAGAATGCGGCGGTACGCTCCGTACGGAATTGGAACGGCGCGCTTTCTCGTGGCAATCTCATTCGAGCGGTTCCAGACAAGTTGCTGCTCCAGTTTCCAGAGTTCGTCCCAGGCCAAACTACGCACGTGCTGTTCTGCCACGCTTGCCTGGCCGGCTGGCAGGACTGCACCGAGCTCGTCTGGACTGGAGGACAGGATGTTTCGCCGCAGCATCTCTGCGTCCTTGTAACAGTGGAAGATGGCTCGAGTGTCATACAGCGTGACCGTCTCCACGCGCTGGAACCCAGCGGCACGCGCCATTTGCATCACGCAGGAGACGCTCGGCACCCACCATGTGGTGATGTCGCGCCCGTGGTAGAGCCCCTCGACGAATCGCATGCCTGATGTGTTGACGATGCTCTCCGTGACCTCCGTCTCCAGGATCAACATGTCCTTCGTCAGTCTGGAGAGCTGCTCCATGCCAAGGAGCGGATGCTTCAGGTGGTAGAGGACGCCCAAGCAAAGTACGACATCGAATTGGCCGAGCTGGGCAGGATCGAGGGCCTGGAGGTCCAGTCGATGGAACTCGACCTTTGAATCGAGTAGCTGGTGGACGGTGTCGAACCCCG
>JBKKBW010000258.1:0-2378 GCA_046713635.1 Dehalococcoidia bacterium | reverse complement strand
GTCGTTGGCTATGAACAGCGCGTCGTGCCGGAGGCAGAACTCCCGAATGGCGTGCGCTTCCGGAAGCTGGTCGCCCTTCTCGCGACGTTTGTCGCGCCACTGGATCATGCTCGCGCCGCCTTCGAGCGCGAGCCGCGCGACTTCAACGGTGCTGCGGCCGCGGCAGGCGGCCGGATCGATGATGACGTAGAGGCCGCTGACTCCATCCATGCTAGGCCCCGGCCCTGCCTGCTGGCTTCCAGGTCACGAAACCCACCGTGGCCGGCTCCCACGAGACGGCGAACCGTCCGTCTCGCTCGGTCAGGCGCTCGGCCAGGATGCCGACGAGCTTCTGGTCGCGCTCGCTGCCCTCCTCCAGCCAAAGCTGGCGGCGCAGGAACGCGTGCCCTTCCTCCCGGCCCGGGTAGGAGATCGCAGGCCGCTGGCTGTGTCGCACCTCGAACGCTGCGCCGCGCGCCAGCAGCAGCGCGAGGAACTCCGGTATCGCCGGCAGGGTGGCGCGCGGCTCGCCGTAGATGTCTTGCCACAGTTCATCGGCGCCCGCGCGTGGCGCGCGGTACCAGTTCACGATGACGCAGAGCCGCCGCGCGGACGCCTCCATTGCGTCGACGAACGGGCCGATGTCCTCGACATCGTTGCCGGCGTTCGCGAGCAACGCCACCTCGACCGCGGGCGGCGGATCGATCGGCCAGCGTTCGGCAATGATGCGGACGTTCGAGATCCCGTGTTCGGCCATGCCTTCCTTGAGGACGCTGATCATCCCCGCCGACGGTTCGACGGCGATGACCTCCTTCGCGAGCAGGGCGAGCGGGAGCGCGAGCCGCCCGCCGCCGGCGCCGATATCGAGCCAGGTCTCGCCTGGCACGACGAGTTCGCGCAAGATGTCGAGTGCAGCGTCGTCTGTGCGGCGCGGCTCGGCGCGGAAGACGTTCGCGACGGCGGCGTAGAAATCGGACGCTGTCGCTACTTCGCCCATGCGCTCGACTTGCTCGCGGTCGGCGCGGACGCGGCGTCCCCATTCGGCGACGGCGTCATCCCAGGCGGGACGGAGGGGATCGGCTTGAGAGGGCGCGGTGGCCATGTGACAGCCTAGCGTGCTTTGGCTGCCGAGCGAATACTATTAGCCCATGCGCCCGAACCACCTAGCGGCCCTTATCGCGCTGAGCGTCATCTGGGGCTCGGCGTTCATGCTGGTGAAGGTCGGGCTGGAAGAGATCGACCCGCTTACGCTGGTCGCGGGGCGGCTGGTGTTCGGCTGCCTGACTCTGTCGTTGATTCTCCTAATCAGTGGCCGCCGCCTGCCGATGACACGTCAAGCATGGGGAGTGTTCATTGCGCTCGGTCTGGGGAACAACGTCTGGCCTTTCATCCTGCTGACGTGGGGCCAGGAGCGCATCGACAGCAGCCTGGCCGCCATCCTGACTTCGAGCATGACGCTCTCGACGGCGATGCTGGCGCACTTCTGGATCAGCGAGCGGCTGACGCTGGCTCAGTCGCTGGGCATCATCGTTGGCTTCGCCGGCGTGTTCGTGCTGATCGGTCCAGACCTAGGCGATATCACAGGCTCGAACGCGCTGGGCGAGCTCTCGATCCTACTGGGCGTGGTCGGTTACTCGTTCGGGACGGTAGTGGCGCGCCGCTACCTGCAGGAGGCCGACGGCATCGCGACAGCGGTGGGCCAGACGTTCGTCGGATCGATGATCATGGTTCCGGTCGCGCTGGCGGTCGACCAACCGTTTGACCTCGACCTCTCAGCAAAGCATGCGGCGGCCTGGCTCGCGTTAGGGGTGGTCGCGAGCGGCGTGGCGTACATCGTCTACTTCTGGCTGGTGCGTAGTGTCACGGCGACGCAAGCTTCGATTGTCGGCTACTTGATCCCGATCTCAGCGGTGATTCTGGGCGCGCTGGTGCTTGACGAGCGCCTGGGCGTAAACAGTTTCGTAGGGATGGCGCTGATCATCGCCGGTGTATGGATCGTAAACGGCGGCTGGCGCTCGCCGTGAGACGCCAACCCCGATGCTTGGCCGCGTGAAGTAGTTAGAGCGCCATCAGGCGCTTACGTTCAGCCGGCGCGAACAGCTCGATCGCGTACCGAAAGGCGGTGCGCGGCATCTTGCCCACGTGCTGCTCCAAAAATGCCGTGACCTCCGGTCGATGCTGCTTGGCCGTCTCCTTGAGCAGCCAGCCATAGCCCTTCTGCACCAGGTCGTCTTCGTCGGTCAGCAGCGCCCGGGCGATGGCGAGTGACTCGGGCAAGAAGTCGCCGCGACAGGCCGGACCGACGAGGCTCACCGCGGCGCCACGACGTAGCCACCGATTCCCCGACTTGGTCCAGGGCTTTAAGCGACGAACGAGCGTCGGCCGTGCCGCGATGACGT
>JBKKBW010000257.1:0-2135 GCA_046713635.1 Dehalococcoidia bacterium | reverse complement strand
GGTGGCAGACGAGGTACGAAGACACTTTCCGAATACGTTTCGAGCAGTCATTCCGCGCAGCGTACGTCTGAGTGAAGCGCCCAGCCACGGACTGCCAATCAATATGTACGACGAACGATCGCCGGCTGCAGAAGCGTACGCCGATCTGGCCGACGAACTATTACAGTCCACAGCTCAGCAAGCAGGAGTAGCCCTATGAGCAAGCCCCGAGGTCTTGGACGCGGGCTCGCGGCGCTGATTCCATCGGGTGGTGGCGGAGGTGTCGACGAAGTTGATATCGCGGCAATCGTGCCAAATCCACGCCAGCCGAGGTCACCAATCCAGGAAGAGACGCTGGTTGATCTTGTTGAGAGCATACGTGCGCACGGGGTGATTCAACCGCTGATTGTGAGCAACAGTGATGCACAAGGCAGCTACGTGTTGATCGCCGGAGAGCGGCGTCTACGCGCTGCGCGTATGGCCGGCCTGGAGAAGGTACCGGTCGTCGTAAAGGAGGTGGCAAGTAGCCAGATGTTGGAGATCGCTCTTGTCGAGAACATCCAGCGGCAGGACCTGAACGCGCTGGAAGAAGCGCATGCGTACAGGCGGCTTGCCGATGAGTTTTCGATGACGCAGGAAGCGATCGCGCAGCGCGTCGGTCGCAGCCGCACAACCGTCGCGAATAGCATTCGTCTGCTGGGCCTCAGCGAAGAGATCAAACAGAGCTTGAGTGCAGGGGCGATCACCGAAGGTCACGCCCGCGCGCTGCTTGGCGTTGAGGACGCGGAGGCGCGACGGCGCGCGTGGCGCCAGGTGATCGATCTGACCTTGTCGGTGCGCGAGACGGAAGATATGGCCCGTAAGCTGTCGGCGCCAGCGTCATCTATCGGTGACGCGCCGCGCGCGACGCGTGATGACCCGGACACCACTCAACTTGCCGAACGCGTGCGGACGGCGATCGGTACAAAGGTCGACTTGCGGCGAAATTCGAAAGGGCGCGGTAGGCTTGTGCTGCACTTTTACTCGGACGAAGAGCTGGAATCGATCTTAGGCCGGCTCGGCGTCACTTTCGGCTGAAGCGCTCGGAGCTGTTAGGATGTCCGACGTATGAAGACGACTGAACGCTGGACGATTCGCCTACTGCTGGGTATCGGCGTGGCGTTGGTCGTGGCGGGTTACTCGGCGCTAACTCCGGGCACGACGTACGCCGCGCATGTGCAGACGATAGACGTGAACGAAGCGTTTCCCGTCAGCCCGCAAGTGGATGGTGAGACACCAGCGAACGGCGGAGCCGACTCAACCGTCGAGGTGCAGACCTGGACCATCATGGCGGCGGGCGGCGCGGCGGCGCTCTTTCTACTTCTGTTCTTTGCCAGGATCGCACTCGGCCGGGTTGCGCCGCCGCCAGCGCAAGAAGAAGGCGCTCACCATTAGCGCCGCGGTCGTCCGGATAAACAGAGCCGCCCTCGTTCCAGAGGGCGTTCGTTTGGTTCACGTGCGGCGGGAGCTAGACCTTAGCTTTTAATTTGGATTTCGATTCAAGGGCCGTATGGTCCTCGATATGCTTGAGCCAACCTCGGAACGTGGTGAGGCGCTCCTCTAGCTTCGACTGCATGTCACCAAGGGCTTCGATCTTCTGCGCAATGACTTCATGTTGGCGTTCGGTGATGGCGATGGCCTTGAGGAGCTGGTCACGCTTTTCGGGCAACGCGGAGTCCGGCCTGTACTCTGCCCGCAGCTGGAGCTTGACTTCTTCAGCCTCGACCATTTCCTTGATCTCAGCCAGGCTGAAGCCGAGAAGCTGCTGGAGCCGCTTGATCCGCTCCACGCGCTGGATGTCGGCCTCGGAGTACAAACGAAAGCCGCCTTCCATACGGTTCGGCGGCTGGAGCAAGCCCTTCTCCTCGTAGAAGCGAAGCGTTCGTTGTGTAACGCCGGTTCGCTCGGCGATCTCACCTATCTGGAGATGTGGCGTGTCCTCGGCGATGTCAGCAGCGAGAGGCTTTTGTGCCATTTCTCACAGGGTAGCAGGTATTACGCGCACGTCAAGGTTAAGGCCCATTGACAAGCGGCTTGTTTGGGACGATGATAGCTGCTGCTGGTATCTAGCGCCGCTGGCGTCCCCGCCATACGACAATTCCATACACCACACTAAC